>CBINCZ010000135.1:0-6522 GCA_966249295.1 uncultured Gemmatimonadales bacterium | reverse complement strand
TCCCCACGTGGTGCCGGTGCTGAGCGCCGGCATCGCGGATGGGCTCCTCTACTACATCATGCCGTACATCGAGGGCGAGTCGCTGGCGTCGCGCCTGGGGCGGACCGGCGCCCTGCCGGTGGGCGAGACGGTACGCATCCTCCGGGATGTTGCCGATGCGCTGGCGTACGCCCACGGACGTGGTGTGGTCCATCGCGACATCAAGCCCGACAACATCATGCTGGCGGGACGCCACGCGCTGGTCACCGATTTCGGCGTGGCCAAGGCGGTGAGCGCGTCCAGCACTCGCACCATGGGGCTCACCACCGGCGGCGTCACCATCGGCACGCCCACGTACATGGCGCCGGAGCAGGCCGCCGCCGACCCCAACCTCGATCATCGCGCCGACATCTACGCCCTGGGCGTGGTCGCCTACGAAATGCTCTGCGGCCGTCCTCCCTTCATGGCGCCGACACCGCAAGGGATGCTCGCCGCGCACGTGACCCAGACGCCCGAGCCGGTGACTGCGTACCGCCAGACCATTCCTGCGGACATCTCCCAGATCGTGATGCGCTGCCTGGCCAAGCATCCCGCCGACCGCTGGCAGAGCGCCGCGGAGCTGGGCGAGCAGCTGGAGATCGCGACGACGCCCTCGGGCGGCACGCCGTCGGTGCCGACGGCGCCGGTGCCTGCCGTGCGGGCGGCCGCCGAGCGCTCGTCGCGGCGCGCGCATCCCGTGCGTGTGGCGGTTCTCTTCGGGCTTGCGACCATTGCCGTGACCGGCATCGCCTTCCTGCTCACCCGCGTACTCGATCTCGCTGACTGGGTCTGGATCGGCGCGCTCGCCTGCATGCTGGCGGGCTTCCCGATCATGCTCTACACCGGTCGGCTGGAGCGGAAGCGCGCCATCCTCAAGGCCACAGGCGCCTTCCGCTACGAGCCGGAGCCGGTGCACCAGCAGTGGTTTACCTGGCGCCGCGCCATCTGGGGCGGCGGGCTCGCGCTCGGTGCGCTGCTGCTCGCGACCGTGGGATACGGGATCTCGCGCCACTTCGGCATCGGCCCCGGTGCCACCCTGCTGAGCGCCGGCACGCTGAGCAACGAAGACCGGCTGGTGCTGGCCGATTTCGAGAATCACACCGCGGACTCGACCCTCTCGACCTCGCTGTCCGAGGCATTGCGGGTGGACCTGGGCCAGTCGAGCGCCGTGCGCCTGGTGAACCAGCAGGAGATCGGTCAGACGCTGCAGCGGATGGGGCAGCAGCCGGGTGTGACGCTCACCGAGACGCTGGCACGCGACGTAGCCCGTCGCGCCAACGCCAAGGCGGTCGTCTCAGGGGATGTTTCGTCGCTTGGTTCGGGCTATGTGCTCACTGCTCGGCTGGTATCGGTGGATGGGGCGACGCTCGCGCCGGTGCGGGAGACGGCGGAGAACGACACCGACCTGATACCGGCGCTCAATCGGCTCTCAAAGTCACTGCGGCAGAAGATCGGCGAGTCGCTGCGCACCATCCGCTCGAGTGATCCGCTGGAGCAGGTTACCACCGCGTCGCTGCCGGCGCTGGAGCTCTATTCCCGTGCGCAGCGCGCCTTTGACGTGAACGACTATCCGACCGCGCGGGACCTGCTGGTGCGCGCGGTGCAGACCGATACCAGCTTTGCCATGGCGTGGCGGAAGCTCGCGGTCGTGATCAACAACATGGCCGGCAGCATGACGCAGCAGCGTGAGGCAGCCTCGGCTGCCTTCCGCCATCGCGACCGGCTCCCGCCCCTCGAGCGCGCGCTCACGGAGGCGTATTTCTACTCCAATGTCCAGTACAAGCCGGAGGAAGTGGTGCGCTCCTACCAGCGCGCGCTGGACGTCGACTCGGTCAATCCGGTGGCCATCAATAACCTGGGGCTGATGTACAACAGCATGGGTGAGTTTGCCAGCGCCGAGGCGATCCTGCGGCGCGGCATGCGGCACCAGCCGTCGCTTACCATGTTCGACAACTTGAACCAGGCGCTCCTGTCGCAGGGGAAGTATGCCGCTGCTGATACGGTCCTGGAGGAACTGGAGACCAGGGCGCCGAACGCCACGATCACGCGCGTGAATCGGGCCGCCGCCGCCTCGGTCAAGCGCGAGTATGACAAGATGGACTCCCTCCTGCGCCCGGTGGCGACGGGTGACCGCCCGCCTCGCGTGGTGCAGCTCTTCCTCGCGAACGTGCTCGAAGTCCACGGACAGTTCCGCGAACAGGAGGCCATGTTCGGCGAACTGGCGACGCGTCTCATGGCGGAAGGAGATTCCTCGCTCGCGGCAAGCGTGCTTCTCGCGCGTCCGAGCCATGATCTCATCCAGCGCGGTCAGGCGGCGCGCGGGCTTGCCCTGCTGGATTCGCTGCAGCGCACGCCGCTGTTCACCTCGCTGCGAGGCCAGGACCGTCCGCTCATGGGCCTGGCAGAATTGCAGGCGCCCCTCGGCCGGGCGGCAGAGGTCAGGCGCCTGCGGACAGAGTGGGAGCGCGCCGTGCCGGAAACCGAACGCAGGCCTTGGCAGGAGCCGTTCTGGGACGCCTATGTGGCGGGTGCGGAGGGGCGCTGGAAGGATGCTGCGGCTGCGGCGACGCGGGCGGTGGGCCTGGTGCACTGCAATCCCTGCGGCCGACACTTCCTGGCGCAGGCCTGGGACCGCGCCGGTGTGACCGATTCGGCGCTCAAGTACTACGAGCAGGCAGCAACATCGCCGAACACCGACGACAACGGCGTGGAGGATGCCATCTGGCAGCCGTCCACTTTGCGGCGGCTGGGCGAACTGTATGAATCACGGGGCGACAAGGCCAAGGCGCTCAATTACTACGGCCAGTTCGTGGCGCTCTGGAAGAACGCCGACCCCGACCTCCAGCCGCAGGTGAAGCTGGTGAAGGAGACGATGGCGAAGCTGGCAGGGGAGTGACAGGGTGAGCAGGGCGAGCAGGGCGAGCAGGTCGAGCAGGGCGAGCAGGGCGAGCAGGGCGAGCAGGGCGAGCAGGAATTTGCCTGTTCGTCATTCCCGCGCAAGCGGGAATCCATGAGGGCTTACCGGAGGTGAATCAGCATGCCTTGGGCCCTCATGGACCCCGTCACCCCGGTGAAAACCGGGGTTTCGCTAGGGTGACGGCGTGGGCGGCTCCCGCTCTTCCTGCTCACCTTGTCAGTCCTGCCCGCCCTGCTCGCCTTGCCAACCTGCTCTCCTGAGAAATCTCTCTGCCAACACCTCCATCCTCTCGTCTCCCCGCTCCCGCGCGTCGGCCAGGATGAGCTGCACCTGCGGGATCAGCTCCGGCGTGCCGAAGGCGTAGCCGGTGGCGGCCTCGGCGCCGATCGAGTCACCCACATTGGCACCATCGAGCAGCGCACGCGCCGCCGCGAGCGGAAACGCCGGATCATCCCTCGGCGGGAGGGGATAGCGGTGCTCGGGCTGGGCCTCGCCCGCCGCGTCGTCGTTTACGAAAGCGCGGGACATGGAAGTGGGGAAGTTGGGAAGATGGGAGGACGGGAAGATTTCAGCGGAAGGAACTTCCCGTCTTCCCGTCTTCCCGACTTCCCGTCTTGAAGCAACATCTCGGTCTCTCCTCATACTCACAGCACTGCACCAGCGGCTCGTTGAGCATCGCCTCGAGAAACGCCTGCATGGCAACGCAGACTTCGTGGCGCTTTTCGACCGCCACGGCCAGCGGGCAGGAGGCTCCCCGCAACGTAACCGCGTCGCCGTCCTCGATCAGCTCCACCTGGGCGCCGAGGGTCTGCATAACCTCGCCGGCGGCAGCGAGGCGGCGCTCACGATCGCCGAGTGGCGATGGGTAGGAGGCCGCGAGTCGCTTGCCCGCCTCGACCAGCACCGCCGTGAGTTCCGGCCCCTCCATCTGCTCGGCGAGCGTGGTGACCAGCGAGGTGAACATCGGAGCGTAAGCGCGCGAGAAGAGCGCGTCGGCCTCGAGCGGCACGTCGTAGAGCACGGCCGGCTTGCCCGCAGCCGGGGGCTTCCGGGTGCCGGCAGCTCGCACCAGGCCATCCCGTTCCAGCGCCCCGAGCTGGGCCCGGACGGCGTTGTCGGTCACGCCCAGTTCGGCCGCGAGCTCCTCGACGGTACGCTGGCGGCGCCGCAGCAGGTTGACGATCCGGCCCCGGGTGCTATCCCAGACGCGCTTGCTCCACATTGACTTAGGTCCTTTCTCAGACCCATTGAATATGGGGCACCGGTTGTCCCAGCACAATATGTCAAATAAATACTTGACTTTTTAGGCAACCGGTCACATGTTGGAAAAGTCCGTGACGGAACGGTCCGTCCTGTCTCCAACCTGTACCGAGGTGCTTCATGCGTCGCCCGATTGCTGTGTTCGCCTCCCTTCTCCTCCTTGCTCCCATCACGCTGGCGGCCCAGACGGCCAACAAGCCCGCTCCCAAGCTCGACGACGCTACCATCGTGGCGATCTTCGACAACGCCAATACCGCCGACATTCAGACCGCCGGTCTCGGCGCGCAGAAGGCCACCGATCCCGCCGTGCGGGAGCTGGCCAAGAATTTCGTGCATGACCACACCAAGGTCCGCCAGATGGCCCGCGACCTCGCTGCCAGGCTCAAGGTGACCCCGACGCCGCCGAAGGGTGACAAGAGCGCCGCCGAGCTGTCGATGACGCTGAGCAAGCTGGAGCACCTGACGGGCAAGGAATTCGACAAGGCGTTCCTCGATCACGAGATCGCTTTCCACCAGGCGGTGCTCGATGCAGTGAGCGGTACCCTGATGCCCGCCATCCAGAATGACGAGCTGAAGGCGTTCGTGAAGTCCGTGGCGCCGGCCTTCCAGGGTCACCTTGCGGGTGCCAAGGCCCTCCGCGCCAAGATGGGCGACTGAGAGCTATGGGCTCACGCGACAGCACGGAGAGCGTCGTAGGTCGTACGTCGCAGGTCGTGGAAGCGTAGTTATCAGTTCCGGGCTCATTTCGTTCATTCGTGCTTTCGTGTGTGTGCCTTGTTAGACTGCCTCAACCGCCGCACTGGAGCATGTCATGAGTAGTGAAGCCAGCGCACTGACCGGCCCGGATCTCATGGCCGGTGTGCCCGAGTCCGACCTGGCCGAGGGCGCCATGCTTGCCGGTCACGCCGACGGCGAGCCGGTGCTGCTGGCGCGCCAGGGCGGGAAGGTCTACGCGATCGGAAGCACCTGCACGCACTACGGCGGTCCGCTCGCGGAAGGGTTGCTGGGAAAGGGTACGGTGCACTGTCCCTGGCACCACGCCTGCTTCGATCTCGCGACGGGGCGTGCGGTCGGCGCGCCCGCGCTCAATCCAGTGAGCTGCTGGGCGGTGGAAGAGCGCGATGGCCGCATCCGCGTCACCGGCCGGCGCGACGCGCCGAAGCCGCCCAAGGAGCCCTCGGGCGCACCCGAGTCGATCGTGATCGTGGGCGCCGGTGCCGCGGGCAATGCGGCCGCCGAGGAACTCCGGGCCCAGGGCTATCGCGGCAGCATCACCATGATCGGCATGGAAGAGGAAGTGCCGTACGACCGGCCCAACCTCTCCAAGGATTACCTGGCGGGGAATGCCCCGGAGGAGTGGATTCCCCTTCGCACGCCGGAGTTCTACGCCGAGCAGGGGATTGCACTTCGGCTGGGCGAGTTCGTTGAGCGCATCGACGCGGCGGCTCGGCGTGTCGTGCTCCGCGGCGGCGCCGCGATTTCCTATGACCGGCTGCTGCTCGCGACCGGCGCCGAGCCGGTTCAGCTCACGGTGCCCATCGAGGATGGAGCGCCGGTCTACTACCTGCGTTCGCTGGAGGACTGCCGAGCCATCATCCGGGCGGCGGAGCAGGGGAGCCGCGCCGTGGTCATCGGTGCCAGCTTCATCGGGCTCGAGGTGGCGGCGGCGCTCCGCATGCGGAAGCTCGCCGTGCAGGTCGTCGCCCCCGAGGCGGTGCCGTTTGAGAAGATCCTGGGTCGCGACGTCGGCACTTTCCTCCGCGGTGTGCATGAGGAGAACGGCGTCGAGTTCTATCTCGAGTCGAAGGTGGAACGCATCACCCGTGGCTCGGTGCATCTCGACAACGGTGCCGATCTCGCAGCGGACCTCATCGTGGTAGGCATCGGGGTGCGGCCCCGCACTGCGCTCGCCGAGTCGGCGGGGGCGGCGCTCGACAAGGGCGTGATCGTGAATGAGCGGATGGAGACCAGCGTGCCCGGCATTTACGCGGCCGGCGATATCGCCCGCGTACCCAACGGCCGCACCGGCCGGCCGATGCGGGTGGAGCACTGGATGGTGGCGGAGCGGCAGGGCCAGTGCGCCGCGCGCAACATGCTGGGGCTCGTGTCGCCCTTCACCGATGTGCCCTTCTTCTGGAGCGCGCATTACGGCACCACGGTGAGCTACACCGGGCACGCGGACCGGTGGGACAGGGCGGACGTGGCCGGCAGTCTGGCCGAGGGCTCCGCGACCGTGGGCTACCGGAGCGACGGCAAGCTGCTCGCCGTGGCAACGCTGGGACGGGATCTCGATGCATTGCGCGCCGAACGCGCCATGGCCGAGGACG
>CBINCZ010000134.1:0-6523 GCA_966249295.1 uncultured Gemmatimonadales bacterium | reverse complement strand
ACGCCCGGGTCGTTCACCTTCGCGGCGAGCGAATCGAGGTCGAGCGTGAAGGGCTTGCGCTCCGGGGTCGAGATCTGGAGCCGGGAGAGCACCGTTGTCAGGTGATCCAGCTCGATGACCCGGCGATACCCTTCCCGGGTGGAGTTGATCATCCGTCCCGGATGCGCTCGCTGGTCGGCGATGGCGCTGTCAAGCTGGGCGCTCGTCCAGGTCGTGTCCGGCCGCCAGGGGAAGGAGATCGTCAGCGTGCCGTCATTGACCCGCACGTCGTGGAACTCCACCAGCGGCGGCGTGCCGCCCGGCTTGCCCTGGCCCAGCCGCAGGATGTCGGCGTAGTTCATCACGCCGTTGTGGTGCTGGATGATGTGGATCTCGGGCTGGTCCAGCGCCAGCCGGGTGAGCACGATGTCGCCCGACAGCAGGCGAGTGAGCGAGTAGCCCACCCGGGCGCGCGGTACCTCCGCCAGCAGGACACCCTGGGTGTCGCGCACCACCATGTCCTGCAGGGTCAGGTCGTAGAGGAACGAGCCCGAGATGCTCCGCACCGTGATGCTGCCGTTGACCACGTTGTTCAGCTGGTCCGACACCGCGCGCGCGAGGAGGTCCCGTCCCGGCGGCGTGAGGATGAGCGACGCCAGCACGCCGAGCACCGTGGCGAGGGTGCCGAGAACAAAGACGAAGACGAACCGCGCGACGCGCCGACGCATCTCAGAAGGGCTGCCCGACGGCGAAATGCACCGCGTAGCCGTAGCCGGAAGGCTTGTACGGCGTGCGGGTTTCGTCGCGGGTGAGAGAGTTGTCCGGCTCGACGATGAAGAACGGCCCTGGCGCGAGCCCGCGCGGGTTGTAGGCGACATCGAGCCGGGCCGGCCCCAGCGGCGTGGCAATCCGGATGCCGAAGCCCGGCGTCACCACGATGCGCGACGACGTCACGCCCCGTTCCCACATGGTGCCGGCATCCACGAAGGCGGCGAGCCGCATCCGCTCGCTGAAGATGGGTGACGGCAGCCGCAGCTCCACGTTGGCCACGGCCATCGTGTTGCCACCGGTGGGAAAGATCTGCACCGAGTCGCGGTTGAGGGGCATGCCGGAATCGGCCATCGCCTCGAGATGGCTGCGGGTGGTGACGTACACCACGGGACCGAGCAGGTTGCGGGGAAAGCCGCGGATGTCGTTGGGGCCGCCGGCAAAGAAGCGCTCTTCCGGCGGGACAAACCGGGCCAGCGAACGTTCCAGCTCCACCGGCGAGAAGATGGCCCCGCCATGCACGTGCCAGCTGAAGACCACGTCCCGGCCAATCGGATAGTAGGAAGCGAAGTCGCCCACCACCCGGGTGAACTGCTGGACCGGGTCGGAGCCGACGAAGCGTGACGCCACCGTGACCTCGCCGCTCGCCACGAATCCTCGCGAGGGGTTGATCGGGTTGTTGGAACGGGGAATCGCGCCCGTGGCGCTGATGGTGGCGAGCCGGCGGCGCTGGCTCAGGAAGCTGACGTCTTCCGGATTGCAGGCGTTGAAGAAGGCGCAGAAGACGAAGGGCGATGCCTCGGTGCGGCCCAGCGAGAGATTGTACGTGAGCGACAGCGGGAGCCGGTGCACCGGCGTCTCCCGGTTGATACCCACGCTGGCCCCGAACTCCTGCCGGCGGTACACCTTGAACTCGCTGGTGCGCTCGACGTAGGCCGAGATCACCGCGGTGTTGTTGGGCGAGAGGAAGGCGGGACGCCGCAAGGTTGCGGTGGCATTGTAGGTGAGCTTGCTGGAGCCGATGGTGTCGTCCGCCACCGGATGGCAGATGGTCTGGTCGAGTCCCCAGTCCATAGGGGAACCCACGCCGATCTTGGCCACCCGGGTGGAGAGGTCGAGCAGCCGTCCCTCGCCCAGGAAATTGCGGAAGGTGATGCCGGCGGTGCCGCGCAGGCAGTCCGTCGTACCGTAGCCCAGCGAGGCGCGGGCCCGCCTCGGCATCGCCTCCGCCACCTGCACCAGGAGCGGCACCGAGTCGGAGCCAGGGACAAAGCGGGTGGTGTCGAGGTTCACCGAGGCAAGGCGGAAGAGATCGCTGTTGTAGAGATTGCGCTGGCTCTCGAACAGATCGTCCCGGGCGTACTCCTCGCCGGGACGCGCGGTGAGCAGGGAAATCACCGTCTTCGGCGTGGTGCGCTCCGTGCCGGTCACGTTCACGCTGCCCACCACCGCGTGCTGGCCGGGAATCGCGTCGAGCGTCACCGACGCCTGCCGCTCCGTGGTACGAAGGATATAGCTCACCAGCACGTCGGCCGACGGATAGCCCCGGTTCTCCAGCCGGAACCGGATGGTGTCGGCTGCCGCCTGCATCACGATGCGGCTGAAGACGTCGCCCTCCCGCATGGGCAAGTCGACCGTCACCTCCTGGCGGACGTCCTCGGGCAGTGAGTCGAGCCCGTTGACCTGGAACGACTGCACCCGGATCGGGTCGCCCTCGGTAATCTTGAACGTGAGATAAATGTCCCCGGGGGTGCGCCGGACCAGGGTGTCCACCGCCACGTCGGGATAGCCGCTCTTCCGGTAGAGCACCGCGATCCGGAAGACATCGCGCTCGAAATCCACCTGGTTGAAATAGCGCTTCTCGCCCAGCCCCATCCAGCGAAAGACTGGGCTCCGGGCCAGCAGGGCCGAGTTGGTCGTCACGATGCTGGCGGCAAGCACATCATCCGAGATGGCATGATTGCCCTCGAAGGAGAGCTTCCGGACCACGAGATCGTCGTTCGTTTGCGCGCGCGCGTCCCGCCTGGCCCCGAGCAGGACCAGCGAGAGTGACATCAGGATCCTGAACGCCCGGCCGGCGGCCGGAGGCGCCTGCCAGTGACGAAAAAACGAACGCACGCGCCTCCCCGAGGCCAGCGCGGAACCGCGCAAACCGTCGTTGACGACATTCTGTAAGCACGGTATTTTGAGCAACTTACGTCGTGGTGTCAACTTTTTGACGCCCCACCCCCCCTCGCCGCACTGCCGGGAATCAGAACGTCTATGCGCCCACTGCACCTCCTGGGGCTGGTTGCACTGGCCGGAATCGTCGCCTGCGGCGACCGCGGCACCAGCGATACCACGCTGCACTATTACCTCACGGCGGACCCGGTGACCCTGGACCCCGCCCTGTCCACCGACGTCCAGTCGGGTGAGGTGGTCACGACCATCTTCGACAACCTGGTCCAGTACGACGTGGATGGCCGCCTCCTGCCCGGACTCGCCACTCGCTGGGAAGCCGATTCCTCCGGACTCCACTACACCTTCCACCTCCGGAGCGGTGTCAGCTTCAGCGATGGCCGGCCGCTCACCGCCCGGGACGTGGAAGCATCCATCCTGCGCGCGCTGGCGCCGGGAAGCCGGGGGCGGCAGTGGCCGCTGGAGCCGATCGCCGGCGCCCGGGCCTACGCCGACGGCAAGGCGAGCACGGTTGCAGGGCTTGAGGTGCCGGATGACAGCACCGTCATCTTCACGCTCGATCATCCGCTCAACATCTTCCCCAAGTTCCTGGCCATGCCGGTGGCTGCGGTGGTGCCCACACCGACGCCCGCCGACTTCTCCCAGCATCCGGTGGGGAGCGGGCCATGGAAGCTGGTGAGCTGGTCCCACGACAACCTGCTGGTGCTGGCGCGGAACGACAGCTACTGGGGCGAGAAGGCCAGGTCCGACACCCTCACCATCCGCATCATCCCCGAGACCGCCACCCAGGCCGCAGACTTCGAGACCGGCAACCTCAGCGTCCTCGAAGTGCCCTACAGCGAAACCGATCGCTGGACCAAGTCCTCCGCCGATCGCCTCAAGCGGCGTCCCGCCATCCGCAACTGGTACGTGTCCATCAACACCACACGCGGGCCGCTGAAGGACGTGCGGGTGCGACGCGCGCTCAACATGGCGGTGGACGTGGAGACGATCCTCAAGACCATCCTGGCCGGACGAGGAGTGCACGCGGCCGGTGCCATCCCGCCCGGCATTGACGGCTACGACGAGGGCCGGAAGCCCTACCCCTACGACCCCGATTCGGCGCGCGCGCTGCTCCGGGCGGCGGGCTACGGCGACGGGTTCTCGCTCAAGCTCTGGCGCTCACAGCGCACCGAGTTTGCCCGCGTGGCGCAGAGTATCCAGCAGGAACTCGCCGCGATCGGCGTGAAGGTGGAGATCGTGGAGCGCGACGCCACCAGCGTGCGGGCCGCCGTGCGCGCCGGTGAGACCGACCTCTATCTCGGCGACTGGTACGCCGACTATCCCGATCCGGAAAACTTCACCTACCCGCTCTTCAACAGCGCCAACACGGGGCCCGGCGGCAACTACGCGCGCCTGCGTGACCGCGTGGTCGACAGTCTCACGACGGCGCTTCGCACCACGCTCGACGAAGGCGAGAAGGCCCGGCTCGCCCGCGAGGCCGACCAGCGCATCTTCGACCTGGCGCCGTGGATCTTCCTCTGGTTCCCCGAGGACATGTGGGTGACGCAGGAGGGACTGAGCGGCTGGGAGCCGCCCGCGGTCTTCACCGGCCAGCGATGGGTTGACGCCGAGATCACGCCGTAGTGGGACGATTTCTCCTCGTTCGCCTGCTGCTCCTGGTGCCGACGATGCTCGGCGTGCTGGTGGTCACCTTCCTCCTGCTCTACGTGGCGCCGGGCGATCCGGTGCAGGCCATGGTGGGCGAGCGCGCCGACAGCGCCACCATGGCACGGCTCCGCGCGGAACTGCACCTGGACGATCCCCTGCCGGTGCAGTTCGGCCGCTATGTGGTGCAGGTGGCGCAGGGTGACCTGGGCCGTTCCTACATCACCAACCGCCCCATCATCAAGGACCTGATGCAGCGCTTCCCCGCCACGCTCACGCTGGCAGGGGCGGCGATGCTGTTCGCGATTGTGCTGGGGATTTCCATCGGCGTGTTCGGCGCGTGGAAGGCGGGCGGCGTGGGCGACCGACTATTTGCGCTGCTGGCGTACGCGGGCGTCTCGTTCCCGGTGTACTGGGTGGGCCTGCTGCTCATCCTGGTCTTCGCAGTGAGCCTGCGCTGGCTCCCCGCTTCCGGCTACGGCGGCCTCGCGTTTCTGGTGCTGCCGGCGGTGACGCTCGGCATGCGCTCGGTGGCATTCCTGGCCCGGATGACGCGAGCCGCCATGCAGGAGGTGCTGCGCAGCGACTTCGTGCGCACCGCGCGGGCCAAGGGGCTGGGTGAGATTCCCGTGGTGCTGTCGCACGGGCTCAGGAATGCGCTGCTGCCCGTGGTGACGGTGATCGGCCTCGACTTCGGCAGTTATCTCACCGGCTCCATCCTTACCGAGACCATCTTCTCCTGGCCGGGTGTCGGTCGCTACGTGCTGACGGCCATCGAAAAGCGCGACCTGCCCGCCATCCAGGGGAGCATTCTCTTCCTGAGCTTCGTGTTCGTACTCGTGAACCTCATCACGGACCTGGTCTATGCGAAAGTGGATCCGAGGGTGGCATATGATTGACCGGATGGGCAGGATGGGCAAGGCGAGCAAGGCGGGCAAGCCGAGCAGGTTGAGTGACTGGCGACCACCTGCACGCCCTGCTCGCCTTGCTTGCCCTGTCCTCCTGCTCGCCTTGCTCGCCCTGCTCGCCCTGCCTGCACGTGCGCAGAGCTGGAAATCCCGCATCGACGCCCTCATTGCCCAGCCGCCGTTCGACAATTCCTTCTGGGGTGTGGCGCTGGTGGATGACAAGGGCAAGCTGGTCTACGACCACAACGCGCGGACGGTGTTCGTGCCGGCGAGCAATACCAAGATCGTGGTGACGGCCGTGGCCTCGGCGCTGCTGCCGCCCGACTTCACGGTGAAGACCAGTCTCTACGCCACCGGCCCGGTGATCGATGGCGTCCTCCACGGCGACCTGATTCTCTACGGCCGGGGCGATCCGGCGGTCGGGGTGCGCTGCTACGCCGTGGACACGATGACGCCGGGTGCATGCGACCGCGATCCCGCGTGGCAGCTACGGAAGCTGGTAACGCAGCTGCAGGCCGCCGGCATCCGCACCGTTGACGGCAACATCGTGGGCGACGGCAGCTACTTCGAGCCCACCATGATCCACCCGTTCTGGAACCTGTTCGACACGTTCTGGTGGTATGCCGCGCCGGTCACGGGGCTCGCATTGAACGACAACAGCGTGGACGTGCACTGGGAGCCGGGGCCGAGCGTGGGCGCGCCGGCTCAGATCACGGTCTCGCCGCCCTACACCGCGCTGCGCTTCGAGAATCGCACCGTAACGGCACCGGCCGGCGGCGAGACCGACGTGCCCGACCGGATGTGGCGCACCTTCGGCACCATGGACGCCTGGGCCGAGGGCAGCGTGGCGATCGACAGCCGGGGCGGTACCGACTATTTCGCGGTGCCTGATCCCAATCTCTTCGCGGCCAACGCACTGAAGAGCGTGCTGCAGCAGAACGGCGTCGGCGTGACCGGCACCACGAAGTCCACTACCGACTCCACTACGTATGCGCTGGTGCGGAAGACCATGCCGCTCGCCGAAGTGGAGAGCCGGCCGCTCA
>CBINCZ010000133.1:0-6527 GCA_966249295.1 uncultured Gemmatimonadales bacterium | reverse complement strand
ATATTGTGGAGAGACAGTCCTGATTCTCGAAGGATCACCGCATGAGCCTGCTTGATACCATCACCGGACCGGCTGATGTCCGTGCCCTCGCACCCGGTCAGCTGCCGGCCCTGTCGGAAGAAATCCGGCGGCGGCTGATTGACTGCTGCTCCCTTACCGGTGGCCACATCGGCGCCAGTCTCGGCGTCGTGGAGCTGGTGGTGGCACTGTTGCACGAGTTCCAGGTTCCCGAGGACAAGATTGTCTGGGACGTCGGCCATCAGGCCTATGCCTGGAAGCTGCTCACCGGCCGGAACGACGCCTTCCCGACGTTGCGCCAGAAGGACGGCATCTCGGGGTTCCTCAAGCGTACCGAGAGCGAGCACGATGCGTTCGGCGCCGGCCACGCCGGTACCGCGGTGAGCGCGGCCCTGGGCATGGCCACGGCGCGGGATCTCAAGGGCGGCAACAACAAGGTGGTGGCGGTCCTGGGCGACGGAGCCCTGACCTGCGGCCTCTCGTACGAAGGCCTCAACAACGCGGGACACTCTGATCGCGACCTGATCGTCATCCTCAACGACAACGGGATGTCCATCTCGCCCAATGTGGGCGCCGTGAGCACCATGCTGGGCCGCATTGTGGCCAACCCGCGCACCAACGCCATGCGCGAAGCCGTCAAGAATGTGACGTTCAAGCTGGGCGGTGTGTTCGGCGAGCGGGTGGTGGATTTCGCCAAGAACCTCGAGGAAAGCGTCAAGAACCTGTGGTCGCCCGGCATGCTGTTCGAGGAGCTGGGCTTCCGTTACTTCGGCCCGGTGGACGGGCACGATACCGCCAAGCTGTGCGAGACCCTTGCCTTTGTGCGGAAGATGAAGGGTCCTCGGCTCATTCACGTGCTGACCCAGAAGGGGAAGGGCTTCTCCTTCGCCGAGGCCAACCAGGAAAAGTGGCACGGTCTGGCGGCGTACGACCCGGAGACGGGTGAGGCCCGCAAGAAGGCAAGTGGCCCCCCGGCGTGGACCCAGGCGTTCGGCGATGCGCTCACCGCGCTCGGTACCGAGCACCCGGAGCTGGTGGCCATCACGGCAGCCATGCCGTCGGGGAGTGGCACCGGCATCTTCCAGCGCGCGCATCCCGAGCGATTCTTCGACGTGGGCATCGCCGAAGGGCACGCGGTGACCTTTGCCGCCGGCCTCGCCACCCAGGGCATCCGCCCCGTCTGCGCCATCTACAGCACCTTCCTGCAACGGGCCTACGACAACATCATCCACGATGTCGCCATCCAGAAGCTGCCGGTGATCTTCTGCATGGATCGCGCAGGACTCGTGGGTGAGGATGGCCAGACGCACATGGGACTCTACGACATCGCCTACATGCTCGCGGTGCCGGAGATGACCGTGACAGCGCCCAAGGATGCCGACGAGCTGGTGGGACTCCTGCGCACCGCACTGCAGCACAACGGGCCCTTCTCCACCCGCTATCCGCGCGACAAGGCGCCGGCCGATCCCAGCCCGGTGTCCAGCATTCCTCCCGTTCCCTACGGGACCTGGGAATCACTGCGTGAAGGTGGTGAGATCGCACTGCTTGCGGTCGGCACCATGGTACTGCCCGCCGTGGCGGCGGCGGAGCAGCTCGCGGCCGACGGGATCGACTGCTCGGTCGTGAACTGCCGCTTCCTCAAGCCGCTGGATGAGGCCATGCTTGCGTCGCTCACCCGGACGCATCGCATTCTCGTCACCATCGAGGAAGGCACCATCGTCAACGGCTTCGGGGCCCATCTGGCCGAGCGTCTGCAGACCACGACGCCTGACGTGCGCGTCGTGGCGCTGGGCGTGCCCGACAAGCTCATGGAGCAGGCGCCGCGCGCCGACCAGCTCGCCGCATTCGGGCTCACCGCCGACGGCATCGCGCGCCGGGTCTCGGCGCTGGCGCATGAGGAGTCGCTGGAGCCGCGATGAACGTCGGCGTCGTCGGCAATCCTCGCTACGAGGATCTCGCGGCCGTGCTCAGCGAACTGGCACGGGAAGCCCCCGCCCGGGGGCTTTCACTTTCAACTGAACCCCGGCTCGATCCCTTCTGGCCGTCGCCCGTGCCGCATTTCGAGCCCGGTGCGCTCGACGCATTGCTCACCTTCGGCGGTGACGGCACCCTGTTGCGCGGTGCGCGACTGCTCGAGGCGGCCGACGCGCCCATCCTCGGCGTGAACCTGGGCCGGGTGGGCTTCCTCACAGCGGCCCGGCGGGACTCGCTCTGTGCCGCGCTCGATGCGCTGAAGGAGGGCCGTTACGCCGTCGATGCCCTGCAGGCGCTCACCGCCCGGATCATCCGTGCCGATGGCTCGGTCGTGGACGTGCGACAGGCGCTGAACGACGTGGTGCTTCACAAGAGCGGCGTTGCGCGCGTGGTCCGGATGCACGTGAGGATCGACGGCATCGACGTCGGTCCCTACAGCGCCGACGGACTGATTGTCTCGACCCCGACCGGCTCCACCGCGTACTCGCTGAGCGCGGGCGGCCCGGTGGTCGTGCCGGGCGTCGAGGCCATGCTGCTTACTCCCATCTGTGCCCACACCCTCGCGGTGCGGCCGCTTCTCGTGCGTGCCACGTCGATCATCGAGATCGAGCCCATGGCGGAGTGGGCGGAGAACGTGCTGGTGTCCTTCGACGGCCAGACGGGATCGCCAGTGGGTGAGGGGGGCCGGGTCGAAGTCCGTCGTGCCGATCACCGCGTCAAGCTGGTGCGCCTGGGCGAAGCATCGTGGCTCACGCGCATGCGCGACAAGCTCCACTGGGGCGACCTCTCCGGACGGGAGCCGGCGGGCGCATGATCTCCGAGCTGCGGGTGCGCGACCTCGCCACCGTAGCCGACGTGCGGCTCGAGCTGGGCGAAGGGCTCAACGTCCTGACCGGTGAAACCGGCGCGGGCAAGTCCATGCTGGTGGACGCGCTCGCCCTCCTGCTGGGGGAGCGGGCCGACAGCGCCGTGGTCCGCGCCGGTGCCCGCAAGGCGGTGGTCGAGGGTGTCGTGGATGGCGTGGGTGCCGCGGTGCTCCGGCATCTCGACGAGCTCGGCCTCGATGTGGAGGACGATCATCTCATCATCCGTCGCGAGGTGTCGCCTGAAGGTCGCTCGCGCGCATGGATCAACGGCAGTCCCTGCACCATGACCACGCTGGCCAGTGTCGGGGAGCTGCTGGTGGACCTGCACGGCCAGCATGAGACCCAGTCGCTGCTGAAGCCTGCGGAGCAGCGGCAGATTCTCGATGCCTGGGCCGGCGCGGAGGGCGAGGCCGAGGCGGTACGTGCGGCGTACGCGGCGCTGGCCGAGTTGCGCAAGAGCGAAGAGTCGCTGGTGCAGCGTCGTGACGAGGTTGGCCGCCGCGCCGACTACCTGCGCCACGTGGTGAATGAGATCGACGCCGCGCGTCTCGTGCCTGGCGAGGACGAAACACTTGCCCTGGAAGC
This sequence comes from uncultured Gemmatimonadales bacterium, assembly GCA_966249295.1. GTDB lineage: Bacteria > Gemmatimonadota > Gemmatimonadetes > Gemmatimonadales > GWC2-71-9 > CAMLHP01. The sequence goes on along the minus strand of CBINCZ010000133.1, from coordinate 3,084 downwards.
TCGGCGGCTCTCGCAGGCCGGTGCCCTCAGCGAATTCGCCCGGCGGGTACTGGACGCGGTCGATGAAGGCGAGGCCAGCGCATCCCACGCCCTGGGCGAGGCAGAACGGGCGCTTTCGCAGCTGGAGCGCAGCGATCCGTCCGTCGCGGAATGGCATTCGCTGCTCGACGCCGCGTTCGACAACGTGCGCGAGCTGGCCCGGCTTGCCTCTGCCTACACCGATGACGTCCAGGAAGATCCCGCCCGGCTCGACCAGGTGGAGCGACGTCGCGACCTGCTGGCAACCTTGCAGCAGAAGTACGGTGCCACTCTCGATGCCGTGAGACGGACGCGAGCCGAAGCGGCGTCCGAACTCGACCTGCTAGATACCGCCGACGTCGATCTGCGATCGCTCGCCGCGCGACGCACTGCAGCCGAACAGGCATTCAAGGCAGCGGCCGCCGCCTTGAGCGCCAAGCGTACCGAAGGTGCGGAGCGCCTTGGGCGCGCCGTCTCCCGGCTGCTGCCCAAGCTCGGGCTCAAGGGCGGCAAGGTGACCGTGCAGCTGGTGCCACTCGCGTCAGCCGGCGCCAACGGCGCGGAGACGGTCGAGTTCCATGCCCAGCTCAACCAGGGGCTCGACGCGCGGCCGCTCGCCCGCTCGGCGTCAGGCGGGGAACTTTCCCGCCTGATGCTGGCGCTCAAGGTGGTGCTGGCACAGCATGACCGCGTACCCACGCTCGTGTTCGATGAGGTGGACCAGGGCATTGGCGGTGAGATCGGGGCGCAGGTTGGCGCCGCGCTCGCAGAGCTGGGCGAGCGACGCCAGGTGCTGGTCATCACCCATCTCCCCCAGATTGCCGCGCGCGGCGACCGACACCTCGTCGTGAGCAAGGAACCGCGCGGCGGTGTGGCCACCAGCGATGTGACGCGCCTGCACGGCGAGGATCGCATTGCCGAGCTGGCACGCATGCTGGGCGACGCAGAGGGCGAAACCGCTCGACGCCATGCGCAGGCGCTGCTCTCCGACGCCCGGAAAATCTCCAGCCGGACGTGAGCAATCCGGCCGCCGGCCTCTTCGCTGCACGCTGGTCTGCTGAGCCCGGCGTCGTTGCCTCCGCGCCCGGCCGCGCGAATCTCATCGGCGAGCATACCGACTACAACGGCGGGCCGGTGCTGCCTTTTGCCATCGAACACCGCACCTGCGTGGCGATCGGGGCGGGGGCGAGCGTCGGCTGGGAAGCAGTGTCGTCGCGGGATGGCCGGCTGCACACCTTCGACCCCGGCGGCCGGTTGCCGCGTGGCTGGCCGGCGTACCTCGCGGGCGTGGCCCGCACCTTTCGCGCTCGGGGCATCAGTCTCCCCTCCCGGCTGCGCATCGCCGTAGCAAGCACCGTCCCTGTCGGGGCCGGCCTCTCTTCGTCAGCCGCGCTTTGTGTAGCGGTCGTGCGGTCACTTGCCGCGCACACTGGAACCCGCCTCACCCGCGTGGCGATGGCCGAGCTCGCCTACCGCGCGGAGCACGATGAAGTCGGGGTGCAGTGCGGGCGGATGGACCAGACCATCGCCGTGTTCGGGCGGAAGGACCATGCGCTGCTGTTCGAGACGGCCACCGGCGCGCGCCGGCAGCTGCCCTTTGCCCGTAACGTGCTCATGGTGGAAACCGGCCGGTCGCACCGGCTCACCGGAGGTGCGCTCAATGAGCGGCACGCCGAATGCCAGGACGCTCTTGCCGTGCTGCGCCGCGGCATGCCCAGTCTCAGCGCGCTCGCCCAGCTCGACGAGCGGCAGCTCGCAAAGGTTGCGTCCAGCCTGCCGCAGGCGCTCTACCGACGGGTGCGCCACGTGGTCTCCGAGACACGCCGGGTGCATCAGGCTGCCTCGGCACTGACACAGCATCGCTTTGCGCGACTCGGCACGCTGCTCTCGGAAGGGCACGCCTCGCTGCGAGATGATTTCGCATCGAGCTGCGTCGAAGCCGATGCCATTGTCGAATGGGCGGTGGACGCCGGCGCCTGGGGCGCCCGGCTCACCGGGGCAGGATGGGGCGGCGCGGTGCTGGTACTCGCGCCCGACACCGCGATGCAGCATGTTCGCTCGGCGATCTCGGAACGTTTTGAGCGCAAGTTCGGTGTGGTGCCGAGGATGTGGCCGGCGAGAGCGGGCGCGGGAGTGAGGCTGGACGGCTGGACGGCCGGGCGGCTGGATGGCTAGACGGTTGGAACCCGAGAATGAGAACTAGCCGTCCAGCCGTCTAACCGTCTGACCGTCTATATTTTCTTCATCCCCGCCCGGATGGCGAAACCGGTAGACGCATGGGACTTAAAATCCCAGGCCCGCGAGGGCATGCAGGTTCGAGTCCTGCTCCGGGCATGCACTATCCCGTGGACCGCCCACGCACGAGGCGCCAATGACACCGCCGCCGAGGGAAGCGCGACTGAAGCCGGAGTTTGCAGATCAGTACCCGGGCCTGGTGCCCGGCGTCTGGCATCCCGCCGCCAGCATCGCGGCGTATCTGCTCACCCGCCAGCGCACGCTGGGTCGTGCGGATCCGCTGGCGCCTCCCGCCCGTGCCATTCCGACCGAGCACTTCGAGTTCCGGGGCGGGGCGCCATCGGGGGGACGGGAGAGGGCGGGAGAGTCGTAAGTCTTATGTCGCAGGTCGTACGACTTAGGACGTACGGCCTACGACTTCCTCCAGCCACGCCCGTGCCGCCCGCACGTCGCGCACGCGGTACGGTGCGCGGCTGGGTGTGGGTCCCACATGCACCGCGATGGCGCCTGCCGGGAGGGCCGCGAACAGGTCCTCGTCGGTCCGGTCGTCACCCATCGCCACGATCGCCGCGTCCTTGGGCAGTCCCGCGGCAACGGACGACACGATCACGCCCTTATTGACCGTCGCGGGGCGAATTTCCACCACCTTGTTTCCCGGCAGTACCTCCAGTCCATGCCGCTCGGCCAGTGGGGTCAGCTCGCGGATGAGGCGCGCTGCCTCGCGCGCGCCGAGGCGCTCGTTGGCCATGCGGAAGTGCAACGCCAGCCCGGCTGATATCTCTTCCACCAGCGCCCCCGGTGCCCGCTCGGTGTGCTCATCCAGCCGCCGCA
>CBINCZ010000132.1:0-6551 GCA_966249295.1 uncultured Gemmatimonadales bacterium | reverse complement strand
GAACGCGCGCTCGTGAATGACATGGGATTGCCGGTGGACCTGATCGAGATCCGTCCCGTGCTCGCCGGCGGTACCCGCGAGCTGAGCGCCCTGCAGCTCGGCGCCGGGTGGCAGATCGGCGACCGGACCTTCCTGCGCCTCAACGCCGGTTACTGCTCGGCCGACGCGCTCGCCGGGTTCGGCGTGAGCCTCGATTACCGGCTCACCCGCGACTGGCGGCTGCAGACCTCGTTCGAGCCGACCTACCGCAGCTGCCGTCCGCTGGGCCGGTTCAGCCCCAACACCGCCTACCAGGTCGGCTTCGACGGGCTGTGGGAGCGGGAGTTCTGATGGCGCGCGCCCTCGTCATCACCAACCCCGCGGCGTCGCGCACCCGCGCCCGCACCGTGGCTGCCATCATGGCCGCGTTTCGCAGCGGCGGCTGGCAGGCCGACGCACTCGAGACCTCCGGCACCGGCGACGCGCGCCGGCTCGCCGAGCAGGGCGTTGCAGCCGGGGTGGATGTGGTGGCCGTATTCGGCGGGGACGGCACCACCATGCAGGCGGCCGCAGCCCTCGTCGGCAGCGATACCGCGCTCGGCGTCATTCCGGGCGGCACGGGCAATCTGCTTGCGGGCAACCTTCGCATTCCCATGTCGCCGGTGCGCGCGACCCAGGCCATCGTGCGCGGCCAGGAGCGGCGCATCGATCTCGGCCGGATGGAGCGGGGCGCGGAGACCCAGTACTTCGCGGTGGCGTGCGGGGCCGGCTATGATGCGCGCGTCATGGCAGCCACCGATGCGGCGCAGAAGCGCCGCTGGAAGTTCGCCGCCTACGTCGCCACCACCATCCGGCTCCTCGATCAGTTGCGGCCGTCGCACCACGTGATCACCGTCGACGGCCAGACCCACGAGACCGACGCCGCCATGCTCATCGTGGCCAACTGCGCCGAAGTGATCCCGCCGCTGGTGCGCTTCAAGTCGGGTATCCGGCCTGACGACGGCCTGCTCGACCTGATTGCCGTCCGCGCCTCCAATTTCAGCGAGAGCGTGCGCGCAGTGTGGCACCTGGTGAGCGAGGCCCCCACCCGCGGCCGCAACGAGTTCGTGGCCTATGGCCAGGGCCGGGAAATTTCGGTAGTGACGACGCCGGCGGAACCGGTGCAGCTGGATGGCGAGCCGCATGGCGAGACGCCCTTTACGGCGAGCGTGGTGCCTGGAGCATTGAAGGTGATGATCGGGAATGGTCGGAGATCGCGATTTGGACACGAGACTCGGGACGCGAGCCACGCGTCCCGCGTCCCGCGTCCCGAGTCCAAGTAACGGAGCCTCATTCATGGCAGACTCAGTACTCCTCATCGACGACGACGTTGATGTCCTGCGCGCCATTGGTGCGTACTTCGAGCGGCTGGGCTACGAAGTCACGCGCGAGCTGAGCGGCGAAGCAGGGCTCGCCACCTTCGACCGCCTGCGGCCGGAAGTGGTGATCCTCGACCTCGGCCTGCCCGGCATGGATGGCATGGAGGTGCTGGAACACCTGCGCCAGCGCGGCGCCGCCGTCATCCTGCTCACCGGCCAGAGCGATCTCGAAACGGCGGTGCGTGCCATGCAGCTCGGTGCGGAGAATTTCCTCACCAAGCCGGTGGACATGGCCCACCTCGCCGCCGCCACCGAGCGGGTCGCCGACAAGGTCCGCCTCAAGCGCGTCAACGAGACGCTGGTGATGCACGAGGCACCAGCCGGCCGGGGACTCGAATCGCTGGGTGGGTCGGGCCAGATGCAGGAGCTGGCACACCAGGTGGGGCTCCTGGCCCAGAGCGACCGCACCACCGTGCTGCTCACCGGCGAGAGCGGCACCGGCAAGGGCTGGGTGGCGCGCATGATCCATGACCTGGGGCCACGGGCGCGCGAGCCGTTCGTCGAGGTGAACTGTGCCGGCCTCAACGCCACCTTCCTCGACAGCGAGCTGTTCGGCCACGAGAAGGGCGCCTTCACCGACGCCAAGGACCGCAAGCAGGGCCTGTTCGAGATCGCCGACCGCGGCACCATCTTTCTCGACGAAATCGGCGACCTCGCGCCGGAACTCCAGCCCAAGCTGCTGAAGGTGCTGGAGACCAAGACCTTCCGGCGCCTGGGCGGGACGCGGGAGCTCACCGTGGACGTGCGGCTCATTGCCGCGACCAACCGCGACCTGCACGACCTGGTGGAGCAGGGACGGTTCCGTGAGGACCTGTATTATCGCCTCAGCGTCATGCCCCTCCGGCTGCCCGCCGTGCGCGATCGTGCCCGCGAGGACCGGCTCGGGCTCATTACCCGCATCCTGGCCGACCTGCGCCGCCAGCTGCCGGGCGGGCCCGAGGGACTCACCACCGAAGCGGTGGAGCGATTGCTGCAGTACAACTGGCCCGGCAACGTGCGCGAGATGCGCAACGTGCTGGAACGCGCGCTCATCCTGGGGCGGGGCACGTCCATGCTCAGCGTGGAACACCTCCCCGGGGAGTTCCGCGCCCGGCCCGGCCCCGGCGACCGGCGCCACACGCCCCTCAGTCTCGAGGATCTCGAGCGGCAGCACATCGATCGGACGCTCAAGCACCACGCCGGCAACCGCACCCGCGCCGCCATGGAGCTGGGCATCTCACGCGCCACGCTGATCAACAAGATCAAGCGCTACAGTATCACCGGCTGAGGCATCCCATGGCCGACGACAACCAGCAGCAACACCGCCCGGCGGAACGCGACGCCATGCGCTGCCGCGCCTGCGGCAACGAGGAACGCGCCTCCGAGGGCTATCCCTGCGAGCGGTGCGGCACCTTCATCTGCCTGATCTGCACCTTCCGCGGTGTCACCCTCTGTGCCGACTGCCAGCGTCTGGGCGGGAACAACGCGTGACCAACGCCGTTGTCGTGGTCGCAGCGCTCGCACCCGTGATGGCCGAGCCCTCGGTGCGCGCCGAGCAGGTGACCCAGATGCTGATGGGCGAAACCGCGGAAGTCACCGGCCGCCAGGGTGAATGGCTGGCCATCCGCCGCCAGCTCGATGGCTACGAGGGCTGGATGAACGTGGGCTACGCGCGGGAGCTGAAGCGCGACGAGGCCACCTCCTGGCGTGATGCTGCAACCGCGCTGAGCGACGGCGCCCAGCTCACCGTGGGGCACGATCTCGTGCTGGCCCCGCTGGGCGCCCGGCTCGAGCTGGAGGACGGTCTCGTGACATTGCCCGATGGAAGAGCAGGGCGTGTGCTCACCGGCTGCATCCAGCCCGCGAGCGAGACGGTCGCGGCGGCACGAGCGACGCCCGCCGAGGTGTGGGCGCTGGAACACTTCCGCGGCACCCCGTACCAGTGGGGCGGGATATCGCCGCTCGGCGTTGATTGCTCGGGACTGGTGCAGACCACTTTCTTCATGCGCGGCCTTTCGGTTCCTCGTGACGCATCGCAGCAGGCGCTGTTCGGCGACAACGTGGGGGTGGCGGACGCACAGCCGGGGGACTTGCTCTTCTTCCGCAGTGAATCGGGGGCCGATCGCATCACTCACGTCGCCTTTCTCGCCGACGGCAACACACTGGTGCACTCCACTATCGCGTGCGGCGGCGTGGTGCACGAGTCGTTCGCGCCGGGGTCGCGGGCGGATGCCGCACTGCGTCCCCGATTGGTGGCGGCGCGGAGGTTTGGCCGGTGACAGCTCGGCGTCTGGTGCTCTTTGACATCGATGCGACGCTGCTGCTCACCGCCGGCGCGGGGCGCCGCGCCATCACCGCGGCCCTGGCGGAGGAAGTGGCGGACATCAGCGGATTTCAGCAGGTTCATTTCGACGGCAAGACCGATCCCCAGATCATCGCCGAGCTGCTTCATGTGGCCGGTCACGCGCCGCCGCACGACCAGGAGCGGGTGGAGGCACTGTGCCGCCGCTACGTCTCGCTGCTCGAGACCGAATTGCAGCACCCGGAGCCCGGCACGGTGCTCATGCCCGGCATCCGCGAATTGCTCGAGCGGGTGACCGACGACGCCTTACTCGTGCCCGGCCTGCTCACCGGCAACCTCGCTGCCGGCGCCGTGCTCAAGCTGCGTTCCGCGGGCCTCGACCCAACCTGCTTCAAGGTGGGCGCGTATGGCAGCGACAGCGCCCATCGCCCCGATCTGCCGGCCATTGCGGCGGAGCGGGCGCGTCCGTTCTTCGATGGTCGCGTGCCGACGGGGCATCAGGTAGTCATCGTGGGCGACACGCCGTCCGACGTGAGCTGCGGCGAGGCCATCGGCGCGCGCGCCATCGCGGTGGCCACCGGCCGCTGGTCGCGGGCCGACCTGCTTGCCTGTGGCCCGTACGCGGCGTTCGATGACCTCTCTGACACCGAGGCCGTCCTGCGCGCCATCGTGGAGTGAGCTTGGCAACCGAACTGGAACTCAAGGCCGTCGTGGACGACATGGATGCGCTGCTCCAGCGGCTTCGCGCCGCCGGCGCCGAGCTCTCGTTCAGCGGCCTCATGCACGACCGCCGCTATGATCGCGAGGGCACGCTGGCGTCGCGCGGCGAGGTGCTCCGGGTGCGCACCTTCGCCAGTGGCGACGCGCCGCCGCGTGTCGTGCTTGGCTGGAAGGGACCGGTGAGCCGGTCTGCCGAGGGCTACAAGCGGCGTGAGGAGCACGAATGCCAGTGCACCGGCGCGTCGCCGGCGGACATCCTGGAGCGCATCGGCTTCTCCGTGGTGCACTCGATCGACCGCTGGGTGGACCAGTTCGCCCTGACCGATACCATGATCCGGGTCGAGACCTACCCCAGGAGGGATACGCTGGTTGAAGTGGATGGGACCGCTGAAGCCATCGAGGGCGCCATCGCCCTCACCGGGATCCCCCGCAACGCCTTCACCGCCGAGTCACTTGACGCATTCGTGAAACGATTTGAGGAACGCACCGGTGAGCAGGCGGTGTTGAGCAGTGATGGCCTCGCGCCGGAGGCACTGCCATGGTCCGGGTGAGCGACGCCGCTATCCCCGAGCTCGGGCCGCTGCTGGGCCGGCTCGCCGAGCCGGCGGGCGGTACCCGCGGCGTGGTGCCACTCGACGACATCCGCCTCCAGTTGGTGTCGGACCTCTTCGAGCTGGGCGGTGCTGCGCGCTCCTTCGCCGAGTCCGGCGACCTCGCTTCCGCGGCACAGTCACTCAACCGCCACGGCTGGCTCGCCGCGTGGGAGCGGGCCGTGGATGCGGCCGCCCTCCGCGTCGCCGACCGCATCGACGCCCGCATCCGTTCCGCTGCCGCCGAATCCCGCCTGTCCCAGCGCAAGCTGCGCCGGATACTGCTCACACCGGAGGAGCGGAAGGGAATCGTGGTGCGGCTGGTTGCTGGTAGACGCGCTCGATGAGATGGAGCAGTCCGTGCGCGCCATGGCACGCCGAGGCCCGGCGGGCGCGCACTGGCGTGACGCGCTGGCGGCCGTTGCGCGCAGGCTCGAGTCCGCGTGGACCAGTCTTGAAACTTCTGCCGCCGATGAAGAGGCGGCGTGGAGCGAGGATATCAGCGACGTGCGGGCATGGCGCCGGCCCCGCTGGCCGCTCTGGTTGATCACCGTAGCGGTGCTCGCTGTCTGTGGCTGGCTCGCGCTGGTGCTCGGCGGCTTCATCGATTCGCCCCGGTGGTTCCTGCCGGTGGCGCAGTGGTGGTGGAACATCGCGTGAGCGTGCTGGGCGTAGGGATCGATCTCGTGGAACTGGCCCGGGTGCGGAAGATCCTCTCCCGCCGGCGGGAACAGGCCATGGCCAAGTTCCTGAGCGAGTCCGAGCGCGAGTACGTCGAGAGCCGCACCGATCCGGTGCCGCACATTGCCGCGAGGATTGCCGCCAAGGAAGCGGTGTACAAGGCGCTGCAGGCGCTGCCCGGGTGCCGCGGGGTGGGGTGGAGGGAGATCGAGGTCTGGCGAGATGAAGCCGGCAAGCCCTCCATCGTGCTCAACGGCCTCGCCGCCTCGGCTGTCGCCGCCCATGGCCCGATCCAGGTGCACCTCTCGCTCACGCATACGCACCTGACGGCGTGTGCGGTGGCGGTGTTGGAGAGACGGGATGGGCAAGATGGGCAGGATGGGCGGGTGCTGCAGGGTTAGCTTCAGCCTGCCCAGTCCGCCTTCCGGTCAGCGTCGCGCCGGCCCCCATGCCGGATAGCCCACGAACTCGCCACTATCCGCAACGACCCTGAGGCCCGTGCCATCCGCGCGCACTATTCCGATACCGCTGATATTGTAGCCGAAAGCGATCTCGGCCCCATCCGGAGACCAGTCCGGCTCGAGAAAGCTGACGGTTTCCAGGTTCAGAATCGAATGGTCATCGCTTCCGTCGCGATTCATGACCCGCAGGTCGCCAGGTGCGCGAACGTAGACGATCTGGCTGCCGTCGGGGGACCATGCTGGTGAGAAAGAGTCAGCGGTGTCGTGCGTAAGTTGCATGGCGCCGGTACCATCTAGCTTGATGCTCCAGACGTCGGAAGGTTGCGACCCGTCTGGCGGCTCACGCATGTACACCAGCCGGCTGCTGTCGGGTGACCATCCACCCAGGAATTCGTCGACGTCAGGTGTGGCCGTGACTTGA
>CBINCZ010000131.1:0-6648 GCA_966249295.1 uncultured Gemmatimonadales bacterium | reverse complement strand
CGCTAAGAGCTAAGAGCTAAGAGCTAAGAGCTAAGAGCTGAGAGCTAAGAGCAAGGTCTTGCCGGGCTCTAAGTTCTCAGCTCTCGGCTCTCCGCTCAAATTCCCACCTCAATCCCGATCCGCACCCGCCTTGGCGTGCCGTTGAGTCGGGTGAGGTAGGTGGCGTCGAGGGCGGCGCCCACGGCGGTGCGCTGCTCCTCCGCGGTGTAGATGCCGTCGCCGTTACCGTACCGGGCCTCGGCCCGGAGCAGTGCCACGCAGTTGGGCGCGCCGCCATCATGCTGGGTTGTGATCCACGCCGAACAGATTCCGGGCGTCGAGAGGTCGACGGCGCCTGTTGCCGCATCGTAGGCGGAGTTCACGATGGCTTCGTCGCGAACGCTGCCAACGCCGTTCTGGATGAACTGTTCGCGGGCAACGCGACCGTTCGCCGAATCACGCACGGCACGAATGACATTCCTGAAGTTCAGCAGATTCCGCGCGTCAATGAAGAACCGGGGTGCGTAGGGGGTGTCCCCGAGCGCCTTGGAGAAACGCAGGTCCAGCACTTTTCTGGCCGGCAGGCGCTCGTAGGTGAGCGCGATGCCGCCGACGCCGGTGAATGCCGGGCAAGGCTCATCCGACAGCGTGAGCGGAGCAACGGACGGGACATGACAGATGAGGTAGCTCGTCCCGCTGGCCAGCTGGAAGCCGGCCCAGAGCTCGGCATGCGCAAGCCAGCCCGAGCGGAGTGATGCGGGGGCGCGGAACTGGACCACGGCCGACAGGGTATGCGGTCGGCTCCAGGCGCTCATGCTCGCATTCTCGAATGCCTCATCCACGTCGAGAAACTCGTAGCTGAGCAGCGCGCCCAGCACCGGCGTGTCATACCTGAGCGAGGCGGAAGCACCCATGGTGTTGTAGTGCCCGACACCAACCAGGTACCTGACGGTAGACGGCGCATCGTTACGCGTGGGACTCAGGAGCGTCAGGAGCCGCGGGAGGGCCACGCTGTCGGTCGCACGATGAAATCCGACGACGTCCAGCGCGAGGTGCTCGCCCAGTCGCTGGCGAAGGCCCAGCTCTTCGTGCCAAGTGCGCTCGAAAGCAAGATCACTGCCGAAGACCTGGTCGGTGTTCGTGAGGCCGAGGTCGGTGTTGATGCCGGTGAACACCTGCGCCAGGTCCGGCATCCGCGCCTCGCGCGCGACGCTGGCGCGCAGCATGGTCCCCGCGCCCAGCCTGATCTCGCCCCGGATGCGGGGGCTGATCGCGGAGTGCGCCTCATCGGTGACGGTACTGCGGAGCGGCAGGGCATTGCCGAGGACCAGGAAGGTCTGGCCCTCGGCACCGTAGCTGGAGATCGCCGGGAATTGGCGGTAGGTCCCGAAGCCGGGATTGGGCTGGCCGGTGCCCGGGATGAAGGCGAGGGTGTCGAGCGCGGTCGGTCGCTCGGCGTTCGAGTGAAAGCGGTCGTATCGCACGCCGGCGGAGAGGCTGAACTGGTCGTAGATGAAGTGCTCTTCGGCGTAGAGGGCCAGGCTGGTCGGATGTTCGATGTAGACATCCGAGAAGATCTGGCTGGTCAGCTCGTGTGAATAGCGGGTCACTTCATACCGGGTAACGCTGCCCCCGATGGTGATCACCGAGTTGCGGTTCACCGGCCATGAGAGATCGGCAAAACCGATGTTGCGCCGTTCCTTGAAGAGCGCCAGCCGGCCGACGGGACCGCCGCGCTCGGGAAAGCCGTAGAGACCATAGGCGGCATCACGGTAGTCGTCCCTGAGCAGGTACTGGTCGACGTTGGCCAGGTCGTACGGTGACCGGCGGCTGCCCTGGCGATTGAGGCGGTAGTTGGCGACAAGTTCGCTGTCCACCGGAAAGCTCTCGAAGTCCCAGCGGAAATCGAGGCCGCCGAGCATGAGTCCCATGCCCGGATCGCGGGTCTTCAGTTCACCGTCCGGAGTGAGCGGACCATCAATCTGCTGGTTGACCTGGCGCGACACGCCAACGCGGTAGGCTCCGGGAAGCGCACTCCGGCTCAGCTGGCCCGAGAGCGTCAACGCGTAGACGCTGGCCAGCTGCTGGTCGCCCCGGCGATTGGCCGGGTTGACGGCGCTGGAATAGTCGAACAGGCGCGCATCGGTGCGTGCCTTGAGGGCCAGGAAGCCGAGCTTGGCGGTCCGGTTGACGTCGTACTGGCCGCTCACGGCCGCGCTGTAACGTGACGTGGCGGAGCCGGGGACGCGGTCGCCGGTGCAGTCGGCCCCGTAGTTGCTGGCGATCCCGGCGTTGCTGCTGGCGGAGAAGATGTCGCACTCACCCCGGGTAATACCCCATGCCGGCACGGTCACGTCGACCGAATCCGCGCCCGGGCCGGGAGTAGCGGCGAAGCGCACCGTGCTGTCGATGCCCACGGGCGCGAAAATGGGGATGTCACGCGCATCTGTACCAAAATCCGCGCTCTTCTGTCCCATGAGCGTGCCGGACATGAAGATGCTATAGTTTCTGCCGGACCGGCCTCCGCGCCCGGTGAAGCGATTGACGCCGAGACTGGATTTGCCCATCACCCGATCGGGGGCATAGGAGAACCGCGCGCCCGCCGAATCCGCCATGGTCGGGAGCTCGAACTGCAGCGCACGGCCGGCGGCAAACCGCGCCGAGAGGGGACCAGTGACGGCCCAGGCATTGCTCACGCCGCTCGTGGGCAGGGGAATCCAGGGACCGCGGGTGCCAGGTGTGATGTCAATGCCGTTGAGCGTGGCCCCGGTCGCTTCCGGTATTGCCCCCCGGATGGAAATTCCGCGGAGCGAGTTGCCGACTCCAGGCAGGAAGAGCAGGGGACCCTCCACGCTGTCCGCCGGAGCAAACCCGATACTGCCGTTGCTAAGGACGGACACCGACGACAGCGAATCCGGCCGCCGCAGGGTCGAATCCGCGAGGGCCGGCGCGCCCTGGGCAAGCAACGGGCAGGGCGCAAGCAGCAGCACGACACCTGCCCAGCGTCGGGTCGACATGGACATCGGGGAACTCCGGGGATGGGAGCGAATCAGGTGGAAGGGCTAATATAGGTCATGCCCCAACCAGAATCAGCCAGCACATCCGGCGCGGCGTCCGAGCCGCGCATGCCGGCGCGCCGGCGCCTTCTCATTGCCGGTGTACTTACGGCGGCGGGCCTGGCGCTGGACAGCTTCGGTCTTGAACCGGGGGAAGTGCTGATCACCCGAACGGACCTGCCGGTGCCAGGCCTCGATCCTGCGTTCGACGGCATGACCATAGCGCAGGTGAGTGACCTGCATTTCCCGGGCAACCAGCGCGCCGCGAGAGCAACGCTCGCGCTCCTCCAGCGTGAGCGGCCCGATATCGTGGTCTGCACTGGTGACATCGTGGAGCACGCCGACGCCCTCGGCATGCTGACCGAGTTCGTGAGCCAGATCAGGGGCCCGCGGGCTGTCATCGGGATCTTTGGCAACTGGGAGCGCAAGGCCCACATCAGCGACGCACTGCTGGCTGACGCATACCGACGGGCGGGGGCCACGATGCTGCAGGGCGCGCGAATGGTCGTGCGTGAAGGCACGGGACGCCTCGGCATCGCCGGGCTGGGCGACGGGCTGTACCAGGCACCGTCGCTGGGCCCGCACATGCTTGATGCCTCACTGTCGGACGCTGATCTCTGGCTGGTGCATTGCCCGGCGTACGCCGACGAGCTTCCCGAGGTGCCGAGGAAGCCGGCGGCGCTGCTGTCGGGCCACACGCACGGCGGCCAGATCCGGCTGCCCGGCTGGGTGCCGTACACGCCGACCGGATCGGGGCGCTTTGTGGAGGGATGGTACCACGACGCGCATGCACCGCTCTACGTGTCGCGCGGCATCGGGACGGTCGAGCTGCCCGCGCGCTTCTGCTGCCCGCCCGAGCTTCCCATCTTCACGCTTCGGCCTGCCTGATCACCAGGGCTGCGGTACTCCCGCGTAGTCAATGAACGTCCCGCTCTGCGCGAGCGTCAGCTTGTCCGCCGTGGCCAGCAGTCCGCGCACCGACTCCTCGGGCGTGAGCGCTGCCTTCGCGCCGCCCATGTCGGTGCGCACCCAGCCCGGCGTGATGGCAACCGCGATGATGCCCTCGCCGCGAAATTCGGCGGCGAAGCTCCGGGTCATGATGTTGAGCGCCGCCTTGCTGGCGGCGTAGGCGTAGTCGCCGGGCGACGTGCGGGCGGACACGGAGCCCATGAGCGACGTGAGGTTGAGAATCCGCGGCCGATCCGAGCGGCGCAGCAGCGGAAGCATCGCCTTGATGACCAGCATGGAACCGGTGGCATTGACGTCGAACACGGTGTTCAGTTCAGCCCGGGAGATGGTGTCGAAGCCGGTGGCGGACGGGTCCCAGTGGTCGGCGTGGAGGGAGTAGAGGCCCGCGCTGTTCACCAGCAGGTCGATCCGGTCGGTGTGCCGCTCCAGTGCCCGGCGAGCCGCCGTAATGGAGGCGTCATCAGTCACGTCGCATCGCAGCGGGATGACGTTGTCGCCGAACTCTCGCCCAAGCGCCTCGATCGAGCGCTCGCTGCGGGCAGCGGCGGCAACACGATCGCCGCGCGCTGCGCACTGACGGACCATTTCGTGGCCGATACCTCTGCTGGCACCCGTAACCAGGACGACGGCCACGGTCAGCTTGCCGCGGTGAGGTTGGTCATCGTGCGCCATCCCTGGAAGGCCACCAGGTAATCGTCGTGGGTGTAGCGCACGGTGCGCGCTCCGATGCGCTCCGCACCAGGCATCAGTTCCGCCCGGTCGGCATGAATGGTACGGGCATAGTCAGTCTCGATGGCGACGGGGGAGCCGAACGTAAAGACCGGGTGGCGGCGCGCAAGCGCCTCCGCCACACCAGCGCGGATGGCCGCACGGGCCCGCTCGGGCGAGAGACTGCGCGCCGCATACCGGCTGAGGGCGTGCTTGACCGCCACGCCACCCACGTCATTGCCCAGCAGGTCTCGCGCCTCAGCCAGCAGGGTCTGGTCTCCACTTACGAAGGCGACAGGGGCGCCGTAACAGCCCGCCACGCCGGCGTTCAGTCCCAGCTCGCCCACGGCCCGACCGTTCACTCGCACCTGGTGCACCCGGTCGGTGTAGGTATGATCGATGACCGACGTCCTGGTGCCGGCCTGCCCGTGGTAGCCGATGAAGCACACGCCATCGAATCCTTCCTGGATTCCCTCCATCATCGAGAGCGGCTTGGGGCTGCCACTGATCAGGTCGGCGGCCGGATGAAGCTCGTCGGCGATGAGATTGCGCATGAGCCAGTGACTGTCATTGACGACCACACGGTCGGCCCCGGCATCCAGCGCGCCCTGAATGGCGGCATTGGCCTCACCCGTCATGAGCCGGCAGGAGCGAGCGTAGTCGGTCGCGACGGCAGGGTCAGTGGGATCGGTCTGTGCCTCGTGCACGACGCCCGCGATGCCTTCCATGTCCACCGAGAGATAGACCTTCATCCGGACTCCGGGTTGCGTTGGGGTGAGCGTTCGTGGTACGCTCCGGGCACCACTTCACGGAGTGTGGTGCATGCGGGTGATCATCCGGGCCGTCCTTCTCGCCACCTGCTGCGTGCCGCTTGGATGCGCACCGCCCAGGCATGATGCCCGGGAGCAGGGCCGCGCGTACACCGAATGGTTCTACCAGAAGAATTTCCAGCCACTCTGGGAACGCTTCTCGCCCGAGATGAAGCGGACGTTTCCCACGCCCGAATCTCTCGCTACCTTCGCCGGCCGCACCGTGAACAAGCTCGGCCACGAGCAGGGTGCGCCCCAGGAGGAGCTGACCCAGCAGGATTCGCTGACGGTGTACTCCCGCCAGGCCACCTTCGAGCGCGCCAGCCACCCCATGCTGCTGCAATGGACGCTGACCCGCGAAGGGATGGTGACGGGCTTTCTGCTTCGACCCGCCGATGACTCGGCGCAGTGAGCTGCGAATGGTGAGCTTCGAGCTGCGAGCATTACTTCGTGCCAAGCCCCAAGCCCTGCGCCCTACGCCCTAAGCCCTAGTACACCCGTCCTCCCAGCGGCACGTCACGTTCTGGCTGGAGCAGGACCACGTTACCATCCGCGTCGGGCAACCCCAGCACGAGCACCTCGGAATCGAACCCCGCAATGCGCCGAGTGCCCAGGTTCATGGCCGCGATAACGAGTCGGCCGACCAGCTCATCGGGCTGGTAGAGCGCCGTGAGCTGCGCGCTGGAGCGCCGCTCGCCCTCCGGCCCGAAGTCGATCCAGAGACAGTAGGCCGGCTTCCGCGCCTTGGCGTTTACTTCGCATCGCACCACCCGCCCGACGCACATTTCGAGGGAGGCGAAGAGATCTGATGCCATGCGTTGTCCTCTCGGCGGCTCGGCGGCTCGGCGGCTGCGAAGGTTGCCCTGACGCTGTCGTTGCGAAGCCGCGAGGCGGACGAAGCACTCCCACCGCCCATTCGAGATCGCTGCAAGACCACAACTACTACTTTGGTGCTCGACTCGGAAATTGGGTCGTCTTAAGCTCGCGATACTCTCTCCGCGCCTTCGCTTCCCCTGCGTCTCGGCGTCACGGACGGCATCAGCGAGCGAGCGGTACATGTCAGCGATCCTTCCTGTTCAGACCCGTCGCTTCGCTCAGGGTGGCGGGGTTGCGCGTGGAGCGCGTGC
>CBINCZ010000130.1:0-6658 GCA_966249295.1 uncultured Gemmatimonadales bacterium | reverse complement strand
GACGGCCTCGCGCTCAGCAGCCGCAATGTGTACCTGTCGCCGGCCGAGCGCCGGCAGGCGGCATCGCTGCACGCAGCGCTGGAAGCGGCCCGTGCCGCGTATGCGGCGGGCGAGCAGCATGCCGGGCGCCTCGCCGAGCGCGTGCGCACAACGCTGGAGGTGCAGGGCGGGTTGAGCGCGGACTATATTGCAGTAGTCGAGCCGGATGAGATGTTGCCCATTGCGACCGCCGGGCCCGGCACCATCATTGCCATTGCGGTGAGGGTCGGAAGTACCCGGCTCATCGACAATGTCATCCTGGGAGAGGATTGAGCGTCGTGCGTCGTCACCTGATGAAATCAAAGATCCACCGTGCCACGATCACGTCGGCGGACCTGCACTATGAGGGATCGCTCACGGTGGACCAGGACCTGCTCGACGCCGCCGACCTGGTGGAATATGAGGAAGTCCAGATCGTGAACGTCAACAACGGCGCGCGTTTCACGACCTACGTCATCCCGGGGCCGCGCGGTTCCGGCATGATGCAGCTCAATGGCGCTGCTGCGCGCCTGGGGCTGCCGGGCGACCTGGTCATCGTCATCGCGTACGGCACCTTCGAGGATGCGGAGCTCGCGGACTACCAGCCCCGCGTCGTGTTTGTGGATGAGCAGAATCGAATTGTGAGGCCGGCGCTGCGCGCCGAGCGCTGAGCGCCGAGCGCCGAGCGCTTGGCGCTGAGCGTCCAGCAAGAATCGTGATCCAACACCGAGCAGCCACCTGACATCTCCCGCACTGCGCCCGACCCTGCCACCCTGGGCTGAGATCAGTCCAGAGCGGGTAGCCCATGTGACCCGCGTCGCCCAGCTGGCGGCGGAGTGGGCCGAGGCGATGGGTGTGCCCGATTCCGAGCGCAATCGGTGGCTTCGCGCCGTGTGGCTGCACGACGCGCTCCGCGACGCCTCCGAGGCCACGCTCGCTGAGTGGGCGTCGAGCACCACCGGTCCGGTGGAACTGCGCCACGGCCCGGCCAGCGCGGCCCGTGCCAAGGCCGAGGGCGAAACCGACCGCGGCGTGCTCGATGCGGTGCGTTATCACTCGGTGGGCCTCGCCGAGTGGGACATGGTGGGCCGGGTGCTCTACTGCGCGGATTACCTGGAGCCGGGCCGCGACTTTGATCATGATCATCGGGCCCAACTGGCGCAGGAGTTTCCTCGGCGACCGCTCTTTGTCCTGCGCGAAGTGGCCCGCACCCGGCTGCTGCACGTGATCGAGTCCGACTGGCCCCTGCCCGAGCCGACGGTGCGCTTCTGGAACAGTCTCGTCGCCTCTTCCTCCTGATAGCGGCAGGTGTCGCGGTCGCGGTCGCGCTTGCGGGCGCGGTGGTGCTGCTGCGCTCGCCGGGTCCCCCACGAGTGACTGCGGGCACCGCGGCCCGCCCACCCGCCACGCTGGCCTGGCCGATTCCTGACGGCGAGGAGTCAGCCATCGTCGAGGTCCTGAACGGCACCAACCGAAGCGGTCTCGCCCGCACGGCCGCCCGTCTTCTCCGGTCACACGGGATCGACGTGGTGAGCTATGACAATGCCGACTCCACCGCGGAGACGCTGCTGCTCGTGCGCCGCGGTGACGAACGTCGCGCCCGCGTGGTGGCGCGCGCGCTGGGCGTCGGAAAGATCCGTCTGGAACCCGATACGACGCGGCTGGTGGACGTGACGGTGGTGCTGGGGGAGGATTTCCGGCCGAAGGGGGAGCTGCATCCTTGAGCGCTCAGCGCTCAGCGCTCAGCGCTATCATCACGTCCATCACATTCGTCCCGGTAGGCCCGGTGTAAAGCTCCGCTCCGGCGCCGGCGAGGGCAGCGGCACTTTCGTGCCGGTTGAGCCGGGTGGCAGCCTCACGGATGCGCGACCACGTCCCTCCATCCACCAGCCCGCCCGCGTTGGCCGAGTTACCATCGGTGCCATCCGTACCCGCTGCAAGCAGGACGACCCCGGAGAGGCCGTGCAGCTCCTGCGACGCGGCAAGCGCCAGCTCCTGGTTCCGGCCACCCTCTCCGCTCGATTCCCCCAGTGTGACGGTCGATTCACCGCCCACGATGAGCGCCCGCCTTTCGCCCCGGGGAGCGCCGCGCAGGCGATGGGCAATCCGGGCACCCAGTTCTCGCGCCTCGCCGCTGAGGCCATCCGGTTGCATGTCCACCGCGTAGCCAAGCGCTCGCGCGGTCTCGCTCGCCGCCTCGAGTGCCGTATGGTTGGAGGCGATAACCTCGAACGAAACGCGAGCAAAGCAGGTATCGTCGGGTGCCGGCAGGTCCGGCCGTTCGCCTCGGCGCATTCCGCTGAGCACTGCGGACGCATCGGCCGGCAGCTCGAGCCCGTGGGTAGTGAGCAAGGTGGCGACGTCATCAGCGGTCGATGCGTCCGGCGAGACCGGCCCCGAGCCGATGGTCGCCGGTATGTTGCCCGGCACGTCGGAAATCGCGAGCACGTGAACGGCTGCCGGCGCGAGCGCTGCAGCGAGCCGGCCGCCACCCCAGCGCAGAAATCTTTTCCGCACCGTGTTTGCCCCGTGGATGTCGATACCGCTGGCGAGCAGGGTACGGAAAATGGACTGCAGGCTGCCGAGCGACACGCCGGCAACGGGAGCAGCGGCAAGGCTCGTGGTGCCTCCTGACAGGAGCAGCAGCACATGATCATCGGCGGTCACCTGGTCGGCCAGGTGGGCAATCGCTTCTGCGGCCTTCACCGAGTTGCGGCCGGGAACCGGATGATCGCCAGGCATCACCACCAGGCCGGGAACGGTGCCCGTGGCCCCGTCAGGTGCGACGACCAGGCTGGCGCGCCACGCGTTGCCCTGCGCACCTTGCCACCTGGTCGCGGCTTCGGCCATGGCGATCGCCGCCTTACCCAGCGCGAGCAGGTGCGTAAACTCCGGGCGCGGGCTGTGCGACAGGGCGCGCTCGACCGCCGGCCCCGGCGCCACCGCGGCGAGGGCGCTGGCCAGGCACCGCACGGCATCGTCCGCCAGCGCGCTCCGCGGCCAGCGCCAGCTCGCAGGAAGTTCTCCATACCCTGGACGGTTCATGACGGATCACTCATTGGTAGTCGGCCTCACCCATCGCCTGCCGGCATCCATCGAAGCCAAGCTCGCGGAGCGCTACAACCTCAGGCTGCCCGCCTCCGAGGCCGCGCGCTCGAGCTTGGATATCCGGGCGCTGCTCGCAACAACGGACGTGCTGGTCTGCACGGTCGCCGACCCGATTCGCGCCGCGGATATTCCCGATGGCGCCCGCACGGGGCTGATTGCCAATTACGGCGTCGGCATCAACCACATAGAGCTCGACGCGGCGAGGGCGCGGGGCATGGTCGTTACCAATACGCCGGGCGTGCTGACCGACGCCACCGCCGAGCTGGCCATCACGCTGATGCTGATGGTGGCGCGGCGCACCGGGGAGGGTGAGCGCCAGCTTCGGGCAGGGGCGTGGGCTGGCTGGGAGCCGACGCACCTGCCGGGCATGGCATTGAGCGGTCGCACGCTGGGCATCGTGGGCATGGGACGGATCGGTTCAGAGACCGCGCGTCGCGCGGCGGGCGGACTGGGCATGAAGATCCAGTACTACTCACGGTCGGACGTGCCGGTCGAGCGCCTCGCAGGTTTTGAGGCGACGCGCGTGGACGATCTCGATCAGCTGGTGCGCCCGGTTGACGTGCTCTCGCTCCATTGTCCGCTGACGCGCGAGACGCATCACCTGATCGATGCAAGGCGGCTGGCACTCATGCAGCCGCACGCGCTGCTGATCAACACCGCACGCGGAGCAGTGGTCGACGAGCCGGCACTTGCGGCGGCGCTGGCTCGCGATGAGCTGGGCGGCTGCGGGCTCGACGTCTACGAAGAGGAACCAGTTGTGCACCCGGCCCTGCTCAGTTCGGAGCGCGCCGTGCTGCTGCCGCACATGGGGAGCGCCACCATCGAGGCGCGGACGGCCATGGGTGAGCTGGTGCTGGAGAACATCGCGGCCTGGGCGCGCGGCGAGCGGCCGCCCAACGCCGTCACCTGACGTCGTTATCGGACGTCCGAAGGCTGGCCGCGGCGACGACGGCGCTCCACCTCCACCTTGAGCTGGCCACAGGCGGCACTGATATCGAGACCCCGGCTGCGCCGCACGGTGGCCTCGATGCCCTGGTTACGCAGCCTTCCTGCAAACGCGTTGATGCGCGGAGAGGCCGTTGGAGTCAGGCCTGGGGCGCCGCCCGGATGCAGCGGCAGGATGTTCACGAACGCACCGAGCTTTCGTGCGTGCTCGGCGAGTACGTCTGCATCTTCCAGTGCGTCGTTTACGCCCGCGATCATCACGTATTCGAAGGTCACCCGCCGCCGGAACGCTTCGGCTGCGCGCAGCACTTCGTCGAGGCCATACTTCTTCTGGATCGGCATGATGCTGAGGCGCTGGGCCGGGGTCGGCGCGTGAAGCGAGATGGCCAGCCGGAACTGCTCCGGCCGTTCCGCGAACGCCTGCATGCCCGGAATGATGCCGACCGTTGAGACCGTGATGTGCCGAGCGCCGATGCCGAACCCTTCGGCCTGGTTGAGCGTGGAGAGCGCCACGTCGACTGCCGGCCAGTTGAGCAGCGGCTCTCCCATGCCCATGAACACGATGTTGGACGGCTTGTCGGCCTCGTCGCGAAGCACGAGCTCGCGCACCTGGCCCGCGATCTCGAAGGGCGAAAGGTTGCGCCGGAATCCCATCGTGCCCGTGGCGCAGAAGGCGCACTTGAGGGCGCAGCCGGCCTGCGAGGATATGCAGAGCGTGCGGCGGCTCCCGGTCGGGATCAGCACCGACTCGACCGCCTCGCCGTCGGCCAGTCTCCACAGGTACTTCCGCGTTCCGTCGCTCGACGTTTCCTCCACATCGAGCGCCAGCCGGCCCAGGGGCAGTTCCGCGTCGAGGTCGCTGCGAAGGACGCGCGGGAGCTCGGTCGCATCGGCCCAGCTTGCCACGGGCGCTACCCAGAGGCGGCGCATCAGCTGGTCCACCCGATACCTGGGCAGCCGACGTGCGGCCACCCAGTCCGTGATGCGGGTGCGCGCCGCATCCGGGGCCAGGTCCAGAATTCCCGCGTCAGTACTCATCCTGCAAAGATAATTCACGGCCCCCGTCGCAGGGCCAGAATTGCTTGTCGCACTTCGATTTGACGGTTACGTTTGACCCATGTCGCACCCGTCTCGCGCATGCTCCTGAGCCAGCTCCTGACGCCCCAGCGCGTGCGTGTTCCGCTTACGGCCACGGACAAGCCGGGCGTCCTCAAGGAACTTGCCGAGCTGCTGGTCGAGCAGTCGGGTGGTGACCCGGGCGACGTCCTCCGCGCGGTCAACGAGCGCGAGCAGGTGCTGAGCACCGGCATCGGTTTCGGCATCGCCATCCCGCACGGTCGCTCCCCCAGCATGCCCGATCTTGCCGCCGTGGCGGGGAGAACCCAGACCGGGATCGACTTCGACGCCCTGGACGGCGAGCCAGTGCAGGTGTTCTTCATGCTGGTCGGCCCGGAACGCTGCGCGGGCCTCCACGTCAAGGCGCTGAGCCGCATCGCGCGGCTCGCACGCAGTGAGGACCTGCGCCGTCAGCTGCTGGCGGCGCCGAGCGGAGAAGCCTTCTACCAGGCGCTGGCCGAGGCAGAATCGCGCTGAGCGCATCGCATGCATCCATGACCTGCGAGCTGAAGAGAGAGGCCGCATGACGGCCACGGCCATCCGGAGCCACTACTGCGGCGCACTGACCCTCGCCGAGGTCGGCGCCGAGGTGCGCCTCGGCGGCTGGGTGCATCGCGTCCGCGACCTCGGCGGGCTGGTCTTCGTGGACCTGCGCGATCGTGAGGGGATGGTCCAGCTCTCATTTGATCCTCGCTGGACGCCGACCGGCGTCATGGAGGCTGCCGCGCAGCTGGGTGCCGAATCCGTGATTCTCGTCGAGGGAACGGTGGACCGACGCCCCGAGCCCGCGCGTGACGCATCGTGGCGCACCCGCGATGTCGAGGTGCATGTCACCGCGCTTCGCGTGGCTGGCCCGGCGGTGACGCCGGCCATTCCGGTGGCGCGAAAGGAAGGCGAGGAGCTGGCGGCGGAGGAGCTGCGCCTCAAGCACCGGATCCTCGACCTGCGGCGTCCCGAACTGCAAGGCAACCTGATCCTGCGGCACCGGCTCACCCAGCAGGCCCGGCGGACGCTGAGCGACCTGGGCTTCCTCGAGATCGAGACGCCGATCCTTACCAAGCCGACGCCCGAAGGGGCGCGGGACTACCTGGTGCCGAGCCGGGTGCATCCGGGCGAGTTCTACGCGCTGCCCCAGTCACCCCAGATCTACAAGCAGCTGCTCATGGTCGCCGGTTACGACCGCTATTTCCAGGTTGCGCGCTGCTTCCGTGATGAAGACCTGCGCGCCGACCGGCAGCCCGAGTTCACCCAGATCGATCTCGAGGCGTCGTTCGTGAGCGCCGAGGATGTCGAGGGGGTGGTGGAGCGGGTGCTGGTGGATCTGTGGAAAGTCGCGGGACAGGATGTGACCCGCCCGTTTCCCCGTCTCTCTTGGCGCGATGCCATGGAGCGCTACGGCGTCGACAAGCCGGATCTGCGGTTCGGACTCGAAATCCAGGACCTTACCCGCTCGCTTGGTGCGGATGCCGCG
>CBINCZ010000129.1:0-6660 GCA_966249295.1 uncultured Gemmatimonadales bacterium | reverse complement strand
TGGCGGATACGGACTGGGCCGTACGGCATGTGCTGCAGTACGGCCCGGAAGCGGAAGTGCTGGCACCGCCGGAAGTGAGGGAGGCGGTTGTGGGAAGGCTTAAGGCTTAGGGCGTAAGGCTTACGACGTCGTAGGCCTTACGCCTTATGCCCT
Source organism: uncultured Gemmatimonadales bacterium (assembly GCA_966249295.1). Classification (GTDB taxonomy): domain Bacteria; phylum Gemmatimonadota; class Gemmatimonadetes; order Gemmatimonadales; family GWC2-71-9; genus CAMLHP01. The sequence continues at coordinate 6,507 of CBINCZ010000129.1, read as the reverse complement.
ACGCCTTCCGTTCCACTCCCCACGCCTCTTCCACATCCTTCGTTGCCTGCTTCAGAATCTCCGCCACCTGCGCGAGGGCGGGGTCGTCGGGTCCCCGGCGCCAGGCGGTGCCGAAGGTGGTCTTGGCGAGCCGGCCGAAGGTGCGGTGCAGGTCGCCCATCGCGCCGCCCGCCACATCGCGCACCGTTTCCTTGACGCGCTCGACGATCTCGTCGATCAGGTCGCGGTTTTCGGTGAGGTACGCTTCGCCTTCGGGCGTGATGTGGTAGACCTTCTTGCCGTCCACTTCTTCCACCCGCACAAAGCCTTCGTCTTCCAGCAGCTGCAGGGTGGGGTACACCGTGCCCGGCGACGGTGAGTAGGTGCCGGCCATCTTCTCTTCCAGCGCCTTCATCACTTCGTAGCCGTGCATCGGCTTGTCCTTGAGCAGGCGGAGGATGATGAACTTCACCTCTCCCGACTCGAACATCTGCCGGCGCCGCCGGCCCCGGCCGCCCTTGGGCCCACCCCAGTGGCCGAAATTGAACGGGAAATCGGCGCCGAACGGGCCGAAGCCCCAGTCATTTCGTGAGTTACGCATTTCCAATCCTCCAGTATATCGTGCGATGTTACGTACGATATATCGGAGAGCGTCGGGCGTCAAGCGTCAAGCGTCACACGTCGGGCGTCGGGCGTCGCCTGACGCTGTCATTGCGAGCCGGGCCGTGCGCGAGCACGGTCCCGGCGAAGCAACCTTGCAGCCCGACTTCGGAGTCCTCCGCGGAGTTTGGCCTGTGAGATTGCGGTCGGGCTGCAAGGTTGCTTCGTCGCACCCGTCGGGTGCTCCTCGCAATGACATTCCATGCCGAGCTTCGCAGCCGCCTTGCCCGCTCCGGCCACACCGGTACATTGGGTTTTCATCCCCCTCCAGGAGCCTCCCATGACAGGCGCCACACGCCTGTTGCCCGTGCTGCTCGTGGCGCTCGCTGCCTGCAGCGATGCCGCCGGCCACTCGACTGCCACCGTTACTGACAGCGCCGGCATCCAGATCGTCACCAGCACCGCTCCCGCCTGGGCGAACGGCGAAGGCTGGACGATCGACACGGTGCCCACGCTCGATATCGGCGGCAGCGACACCGATCCGCACTACGACCTCCTTCAGGTCTCAGGTGCTGTCAGGCTGAGCGATGGTCGCATCGCCGTGCTGACCGCCGGTACGAAAAACATCCAGTTCTACGACTCCACGGGCTCCTGGATCTCATCGAGTGGGCGTGACGGAGAGGGCCCGGGTGAATTCCGCAGTCCGTTTGTGATGGTCCGGGCGCCGGGCGATACCCTGTTCGTGTATGACTATCAGTTGCGGCGGCTGAGCCGCCTCGACGCGGAGGGTACGTTTCTCCCGCCGCTGCCGCCGAGCGAGGGCGCCGGCGGGATGCTGCTCCCATTTGCGCGGCTGGCGGACGGTTCGTGGGTGGCTTCGGGCTTGACGGTCCTGGGCGGCGAGGCGGCCGAGGGTGCCGTGCGCCCGTTGAATCCCCTGGTCCACCTCGGCCCCGACTTGCGGGTGCAGGACACCATCGTGGTCCTGCCCGGGGCGGAAGCATGGATCTCGAAGGGCACGAGCTCTGGCGGCAGCCGGGTGATCGGCATGAGATCATTGCCGCTCGGGCTCTCGTCGTCGTTCGCGACCGGAGACTCACTGCTGTTCGCCGGGGATCAGGCGCGATACGAGATCGGGGTCTACCGTCCCGATGGATCGCTCGTCCGGAGCATTCGCCGCGCCGGTCCACGCCAGAAAGTCACTGATGCCATGCTGGACCGCCTCAAGGAAGACGAACTGGCCAATGCCCGCGACCGCGACAAGGCACTGGCCGACTGGGAGCAGTTACCCAAGCCCAGCGAACTGCCCGCGTTCGACGAGATAGGCCTGGATGCTGATGGCTATCTCTGGGTGGAACGGCCGAAGGTCCTCAGCACCGATACGACGATTGCCGATGTCTATGATCGCGAGGGCAGATGGCTCGGCCCCGTCACCCTTCCGTCAGGCTTTCGAGCCACCGAAATCGACCGGGACTACGTCCTCGGCGTCTGGAAGGACGAGGATGGGCGGGCGCATGTGAGGATGTATTCGATAGACGGGAAGGCGGGAGGACGGGAAGGCGGCAGGTAAGTTGGGAAGGTGGGAAGACGGGAAGACGGGAAGACGGGAAGATCTGGAGGACTGATTTCTTCCCGCCTTCCCAACTTCCCGCCTTCCCAACTTCCCGTCTTCCCGCCTTCCCGCCTATCTCATCACCGTCCTCATCCCACTCTCGGCATACCGCTCGCCTGCGCCGGCGCCACGGGGCGCTGCCTGGTCGAGGTGCGCCATGTCGGCGTCGGTGAGCTCGATGTCGGCGGCCGCCGCGTTCTCTTCCAGGCGGCTGATCTTGGTCGTGCCCGGGATCGGCACGATGTCATCGCCACGATGAAGCAGCCAGGCGAGGGCGAGCTGCGCCGGAGTCACGCCCTTCTCGGACGCGAGACTCGTCACGCGGGACACCAGGTCGAGGTTCTTCTTGAGATTGTCATCCCGGAACCGCGGATGCCGGCGACGGGAGTCGTTCTCCGCCAGTGCGTCCACGCTGGTGATCTTGCCTGTCAGCAGACCACGTCCCAACGGGCTGTAGGCCACGAAGCCGATGCCGAGCTCGCGCAGGGTGGGGAGCACGTCAGTCTCGATCTCGCGGGTCCAGAGCGAATACTCACCCTGATACGCCGTGATCGGATGCACTGCGACCGCTCGGCGAATAGTCTCCGGCCTTGCCTCCGACAGGCCGAGGTAGCGGACCTTGCCTGCTTCCACCAGCCGGGCCATGGCACCGACCGTGTCCTCGATCGGCGTTTCCAGGTCGACGCGATGCTGGTAGTAAAGGTCAATGTGATCCACCCCCAGCCGCTTGAGCGACGCATCGCAGGCGGCGCGGACATATTCGGGGCGGCCACTCACGCTGAACTTGGAGGGATTCGCGGGATCGCGGACATTGCCGAACTTGGTGGCGAGGACGACTTCATTCCGGCGCTTCGCGATCGCGCGTCCCACCAGCTTCTCGTTCTCGCCGATGCCATACATGTCGGCGGTGTCGAGGAAGGTGACGCCGATATCGAGCGCGCGATGAATGGTCGCGATGGACTGTGCTTCGTTGGTGGGCCCGTAGAACTCCGACATCCCCATGCAGCCGAGGCCGATGGCGGAGACGGTGAGGGAGCCGATGGTACGTGTGTGCATTGGGGCTCCTGATACGGCTGGACGGCTGAACGGCTGGACGGCTAGTAGGTTAGTCGGTTGGACGTTTAGATCTCGGAGGTGCTAACCAGCCGTCCAACCGTCCAGCCGTCCAGCCGTCTATCATAAACACAAAGGCACCCGCCACGCGACGGATGCCCTGTGCCCTGCGCCACCCCACCTCCCCGCCACCCACCTTTACTTCATGGCGCGGCCAGCTCCACTGATTCGGCCTGCAACGGCATGAGCTCGGTGCCCGCCAGTTCCTTGCTGCGCCAGACCAGCATGGGCACGCGCGTCTTGCGCAGCAGCCGGTCCATCACGCTGCCCAGGAACACCCGGTTCATCTCGCTCCGGTGATGCGCAGCCATCGCCACCAGGTCGGCGCCGCGCTGCTGCACCTGCTCGACGATGGCGGCGGCCGGGTTGCTGTGGACCACCACGTCAGTATTGGCCACGACGTCCGCCTCGGTCACCCGCGACGCCAGCCGTCTCAGGTAGCGCTGGGCGGCGGCCAGGCGGGTCTCGAGCGCAGGGCCTTCCAGCACCGAGCCGGGGAAGGGGAGCGGCGAGATCACCGTCAGCAGCTCGATCTCGCTCACGTCCGGGTCGGCGCAGGCGATGGCAAGCTCCACTGCGAGCTCGGCCTCGACCGAGCCATCAAGCGGGACCAGGATGCGCCGCGGCCGCACCGGCACGACCGCCTCGCTCACGCCGGTCATGGGCCCGCGGAGCAGGAGACAGGGCACGCCGCTCTTCTGGGCCAGCGCGTTCGCGACGCTGCCGAGCCACAGTCGGCGCACGGCGCCACGCGCGTGGGTGTGCATGACGACGAGGTCGATGCGGTGCTTCGATGCATACTCCACCAGCTGGTCGCCCGCGGGCTCGACGCCCTTGAGCACCGCACTGCGCACCGCGACTCGCTCGGTGGCCGCGATGCGGCTGGCCCATTCGCCGAGATACCGCTCGAACTCCTCGGCGGCGATCTGGTCCAGCTCCACGCTGGCCGTGAGGGGAACTTCCGGTGAGAAGGCGCCGGGATTGGTGAAGACGACCGGTCGGCTCACCCCGACCAGGTGCAGCCTGCCGCCGTGGCGCCGGGCAATCGCAACGGCCAGCGGGATCGCACCCTCCGCGACCGCCCTGCCGTCGAGTGGAACCAGGATCTCGGTGAACATGTCAGCCTCCTGCCGCTCACGCCGAGGACGTAGGTTACGTGGCATGTGCAAGTTGCCGCCCGGCGAGACAGGGGACCGTGAATTTTCTTGGAAGGTTTCCTCATTCAACCCGGCCGGCGCACTTCATGAAGCCGGTGCATGATGCAGGCATGACCAATCATCCTGACCAGGCGCTGAGGTCGTGGTTCCTGGGCCCCCGCGCCGAGAATGCCGCCCTGCTCGAGCGGCTGGTCACCGAGGCCATCCGCGACCACGTCTTCTGGCGCCGAAACTTCCATCCGGAAGACGGCACCACCATCCGGGAGGCGGACAAGCGGAGCCCGGGTTTTGAGCAGGCGGTGGACACGCTCACGCAGGAGCTGATGGGGCTGCTGGCCGCGCTCAAGCGTGACATTCCCTTCTTCAGCGGCCGCTACCAGGGCCACATGCTCTACGAGCCGACCCTCGCGGCGCAGGTCGGCTACATCGCGGCACTGCTCTACAACCCGAACAACATCGCCGCCGAGGCAGCGCCGGTCACCACCGCGCTGGAGCTGGAAGTCGCGGCCGACCTCGCGCGGATGATCGGCTACGACGACCGTCGTGCATGGGGCCACCTCACGTCGGGCGGCACTGTCGCCAACTTCGAGGGGCTCTGGCTGGCGCGGAACATTCACTATCTGCCCGTCGCCATGGCGCTCGCTGCGCGTGACCTCGGTGTCTCCCTCGAGGTGGCGACAGCGGATGGTTCGCTGGCGCCGGTGGAATCCCTGCCGCTCTGGTCCCTGCTCAACATTCCCAACGTCGCTGCGCTCGACCTGCTCGACACGCTGCAGCGTTCCGCGCCGCCCGAGGCGGTGCGGCAGGCGCTCGATGCGCATTCCCTCGCGACCGTGGGATACCAGGAGTATGGCGTGCGGCTGGCGCACTGGTTCGGTGACCCGCTGCCGCCGGCCATCGTGCTGGTCGCCGCCACCGCGCACTACTCATGGGAGAAGATTGTCCGCGCCCTCGGCATCGGCAGCAACCAGCTTGTGCCGGTGGCGGTGGACTCGCGCTACCGGATGGATGGGGACGCGCTATGGGCTGCGCTGGAGCAGGCAGCGGCGCGCCGAACGCCGGTGCTGGCATGCGTCAGCGTGTGCGGCAGCACAGAAGAGAGCGCGGTGGACCGACTGGACCAGGTGGCGGAACTCCGCGAGCGCGCGGCGCGCGAACTGGGGCTGGCCTTCCACCTGCATGCGGATGCCTGCTACGGCGGGTACGCCGCCACGATCACCCGGCGGAGCGATGGCAGCCGTCGAGACGCGGACGAGGTGCGGCGCAGTTCCGGCATCAACTGGCCCTCGGATGAGCTGGTGGCATCGCTGGAGGCGCTGAGCCAGACCGACTCGGTCTCGGTGGATCCGCACAAGCTTGGCTACATCCCGTATCCCGCGGGCGCGTTCCTGCTCAAGGACCGGCGGGCAAGGATGCTGGTGGCGGTGGATCCGCCGTACCTGACCCGGCTGCATCACGGGCCGATCGAGGACACTGAATTCCTGGGTCGGTACATCCTGGAGGGTTCCAAGCCAGGCGCGGCGGCCGCATCGGTGTGGCTGAGTCACAAGGTCCTGCCCCTCGACGAGCGCGGCTATGGCTATCTCATCGAACGCACCGCCGTCGGCGCGCGCCGGCTTCACGCGGCCGTCGCCAATGCAGGATTCGACGGCTTCCGCGTCATCATGCTTCCTGAGCCTGACATCAACATCGTCTGCTTCCTGCTGGTGCCGGATGCCACCGCCTCACTGGCTGAGGTGAATGCGCTGAATGAAGGGATCTACCAGCGGATGAGCGCGGGCCACAACAGGGAGGCGCCCGAGTACTTCCTTACCCGCACCCGCCTGCAGTCCCCCATGTACGATGGTGCCATCGCCCCGCTCCTCGAACGCCTCGGCGCGGTGTCGGTGCAGGAGTGGAAGGAAAGCGGCGACGAAGGGCTGGTAGTGCTGCGGGCAACGGTGATGGATCCCTTCCTGGCTGATCCTGCCGGGGCGGATCACGTGGCGGGATTTGTGAGGGCGGTGGGGGAGGCGGCGTTAGGAGCTGAGAGCTGAGAGCTGAGAG
>CBINCZ010000128.1:0-6706 GCA_966249295.1 uncultured Gemmatimonadales bacterium | reverse complement strand
GTGAAGGGCAAGGCCGAGCCGCTCGATGGCCCGGCCCACCCGCACGGACGTGAGCGGCGGGTAGCCCAGGGTGGAGAGTGCGTGCTCCACCGCCTGGCCCTGCGGATCGAGCAGCCCCTGCCGGGGCATGACACGGACGAGAATGCGAAAGGTCATGACGGTGGTTCCTGGCGCCGCCGGCGCCACGGGGCTCGGCCCCGGTTGAGGGTCAGCCGGCTGACGCCGCTGTCGTTTTCATCGCCGGGCTGCATGAAGCCGAGCACGGCGGCACGGATGATCCCGAAGGCGAGATAGACGATGCCAAGCGGGAAGAGGAACGACTCCGGCGCCGTGATGCTGCCGACGACCACGATCACCAGAAAGATGGCGCCCGCGATGCCGGCGCCGCTGCGGAAGCCGATGGCCGGGAATCTCGGATACTTCACGTTGCTTACCATGAGCACCGAGAGCAGGATCAGCAGCACCACCAGGCCCTGCTGCTCGAAGTTGAGGTACAGCATGGTGCGCTGGTACCACTCCGTCTGGCTGAACGGATAGTACGTCGCGGCCGTCATGCCCGCGGCGGGCGAGGGCAGCCCGGTGAACCAGCCAGGCGTCGGCTTGGCTGCGGATGACACATTGTACCGGGCCAGCCGCAGCGCCGCGGCCACGACGTAGAAGTAGCACACCAGCCAGCCGAACCGGCCGGCCGAGTGAAACTCGACAAAGTAGAGCAGGATGGCCGGCGCCACCCCGAAGGACACCACGTCCACCAGTGAATCGAGTTCGGCGCCGAAGCGCGAGCCGGTGTTGGACATCCGTGCCAGCCGGCCATCCAGCATGTCGAGGATGCCGGCGAACACGATGAACCAGCCCGCCCATGCCAGCCGGCCCTGGGACGCCCACACCATCGACCAGATGCCGAAGAACAGGTTGGCCAGCGTGAACGCACTGGGCATCACGATGACCACGCGCTTCACGCCGCGGCGCGGAGGCTGCGGCTCCCCGGTCATTTCCATGCTGCCACCACCGTCCTGGCGACGCGGGTGCGGTCACCCACACTCACTCGCAGCGGCGTGCCAAGGGGAAGAAAGAGATCGACCCTCGAGCCGAACCGGATCATGCCGAGCCGCTCACCCTGATCCACCCGGGTGCCGACGCCGTGGTCGGTCACGATACGGCGCGCCACGAGGCCCGCGATCTGCCGCACCAGCATCCGGCCGTGCTCTGTTTCCACGCCGATGCTCGACTGCTCGTTCTCGAGGCTGGCCTTTTCCTCGGCGGCATGGCCAAAATGTCCGGCGTTGTAGTGGCGATACCGGACCACGCCGGCCGCCGGATATCGATTCACGTGACAGTCGAACACGTTCATGAAAATCGAGATCCGCAGCGCACGGTCCTGGAAGTAGGCCGGCTCGTCAGTTTCGATGATGCTCACCACCTTGCCGTCGGCCGGCGCCAGCAGCAGCCGCGGATCGAACGGCCCGGTGGGTAGCGGGTCACGGAAGAACGCTACCACCCAGAACGTGATCACCAGCCAGATCACGGCCAGCACGCCCAGGTGCGCGACGGCCAGCAGGACGAGCACCACCAGGCTGCCGATGATGAAAGGCCAGCCCTCGCGCGCGATTCGCATCAGCCCGCCAGGGCCAGTTCGTGCCCGGTGATGCGGCGGTACGCGTCCAGGTAGCGCTCGCTCGTCGCCTGCACCACATCTTCAGGCAGCGTTGGCGGGGGCGCGTTGCCATCCCAGCGGCCGTGGCCACGCTCATTCGAAAGCCAGTCGCGCAGCGGCTGCTTGTCGAAGCTCGGCTGCGACCGTCCCGGCTGGTAGCGATCGGCCGGCCAGAAGCGTGAGGAGTCGGGCGTGAGCACTTCGTCGATCAGCAACAGGCCGCCGTCGAGCGCCGCGCCAAACTCGAACTTGGTGTCGGCCACGATGATGCCGCTGGCCGCGGCGATGTCCCGGCCCGTCTCGTACAGCGCGAGACTGGTCTGGCGGAGCCGCTCGGTCATCTCGACACCCAGCGTCTGTTCCAGCCGGCTGACCGGCACATTTTCATCATGTCCCGATTCTGCCTTGGTGGCTGGCGAGAAGATCGGCTCGGGCAGCCGGTCGCTCTCCACCAACCCGGCCGGCAGCGGCTCGCCGGCCAGGGTGCCATGTTCCCGGTACTCAGCCCACGCCGATCCCGCGATATAGCCGCGCACCACGCACTCGAACGCGATCGGGACGGTGCGTCGTACCAGCATGGCCCGGCCGGCCACGGTCCGGACGTGTTCGGCCAGCTGTGGAATCCTGGCGATGATCTCGTCCGCGTCGGCGGTGATGAAATGCGACGGCGTCACCTCCGCGAGCTTCTGGAACCACCAGGCGCTGAGCTGGGTGAGCACCTCGCCCTTGTGGGGGATGGGCTCCTGCATCACAACGTCAAAGGCGCTAACCCGATCGCTGGCGACCAGCAGCACCTCGTTGTCCCCCGCAGCATAAACTTCCCGCACCTTGCCCCGGCGAATCATCGGCAGCGGCAGCATGCTGCGCATCAGCACGCTCATACCCGCACCTCGGCGGCGTCGGGCGCCGTGGCGAGCGGCCGAAGCCGGTTGAGCAGTGGCTCGATGGATTCCCGGAGGAATTCGTGCACCTGCGCCTCGGATCGGCCGGTATAGCGCCGGGGATCGAGTTCAGCCCGCAACTGCTCGACCGGCACCGAGGCAAAGGCAGGGTCGCTGCCCAGACGGTCCAGGAGATTGTTGGCTCCGCCGTGGGCTACCGACTCGGCAACCGCAAGGGAGTGCTTCCGCACCACCTCGTGGAGCGCCTGGCGATCACCGCCGCGCTCGACGCCAAGCATCAGCCAGCGCTCGGTGGCCATGAAGGGCATCTGGGCCTCGACGTTCCGGGCGATCACCGACCCCCGCACTTCCAGCCCCGCCACGATGTTGGTCACCAGGATCAGAATGGCATCCACCGCAAGGAATGCTTCCGGCAACGTGAGGCGGCGATTGGCGCTGTCGTCCAGCGTTCGCTCGAGCCACTGGGCGGCGGCGGTGTGCGCGCCGTTGGCCTGGAGCGAAATGACGAAGCGAGCCAGCGCGCCGATCCGCTCCGAGCGCATGGGGTTCCGCTTGTACGCCATGGCGCTGGAACCGATCTGGTCGCTCTCGAAGGGCTCGAGCAGCTCGCCCTCGTGCTGCAGCAGGCGAATGTCGTTGGCCAGCTTGGCGGCCGACTGCGCGATGCCGGAGAGGACGTCGAGCACCATCGCGTCCTGCTTCCGGCTGTAGGTCTGGCCGGTGACGGGAAAGGAAGCGTCGAACCCCATGCGATGGGTCACCCGTGCGTCCAACTCACGCACCTTGGCATCATTGCCGCCAAAGAGCTCCAGGAAGCTCGCTTGCGTGCCGGTAGTGCCCTTGCAGCCGCGTGCGCGCAGGCTGGTCAGCCGATGGGCCACCTCAGCCGCGTCCATGGCGATGTCCTGCAGCCAGAGCGTCGCGCGCTTGCCGACGGTGGTGAGTTGCGCCGGCTGGAAGTGGGTGTACGCCAGGCAGGGCAGGGCCGCATGGCGCGCCGCGAATGCTTCGAGCTGGTCCATGACCGCGAGCAGCCGCCCCAGCGTGAGCCGCAGCGCATCGCGCACGATGATGCAATCGGCGTTGTCCGTGACAAAGCAGCTGGTGGCGCCCAGATGTATGAAGGCGCGCGCCTCGGGCGCCTGGTCGCCCAGGTGATGCACATGGGCCATCACGTCATGCCGGAAGCGCCGCTCGTACTTCGCTGCTGCCTCGAGGTCGGCGTCGTCGAGGTGGGCCCGGATGGCCGCCACCGCTTCTTCCGGAATGGGAAGTCCCAGCTCACGCTCCGTCTCGGCCAGTGTGAGCCAAAGCTGGCGCCAGAGGGCAATCCGATGGGCCGGCCCCCACAGCCGCTGCATGGCGGGTGAGGAGTAGCGGGTGCCGAGCGGGGACTGGTAGCGGTCGTCGGTCATCAGAATGTGAGGATCACCGAGTCGTAGTAGTTACCGCGCGCATAGGTCAGCCGGAACGGCTGGCCCGGCGGCAGTGCCCTGAGCGCTTCGGCCACCTGGTCTGCGTCACGGATCCGGAGGCTGTTGATGCCAATCAGCACATCGCCCGACTGCAGCCCGGTGGCGCGCGACACTGCATCGCTGATCCGGAAGATCAGCGCGCCCTGGCTGACGCGGAGCCCACGTTCGGCCTGCACCGCTGGCGTGACGGTCACCAGCTGGAGGTCGCGCAGCACCGTGACCTTGGGAGCCGTTACCGTGGGGAGATCACCCGTGACGAGGTGATGCTCTGAGCGACGACCCTCACTCTCGACGTTCACGTCCAGTTCGTCGCCGACGTGCAGGTCGAGCTTCACTGCTTCCCAGTCGAGATAGTTGTGCAGGGCCCTGCCATTGGCGCTCACCAGCACATCGCCGGGCTTGAGGCCCGCCTTTGCAGCCGGTCCGCCGGGCGAGACCGACGCGATGCGGACGCCACCGGCCGAGCGCCAGTCGCCGGCCTGCTGCGGGCCCGCGACGTCGAGGCCGGTCCACGCCCGCCGCACACTGCCGGTGCGGACGATCTCGTCGGCAATGCGCACCGCACGCTCAATCGGAATGGCAAACCCGAGCCCGATTGAGCCACCCGAGCTGGTAAAGATGGAGGAGTTGATGCCGACCACCTCGCCCAGCGCATTCACCAGCGGTCCGCCGGAGTTGCCGGGGTTGATGGCGGCATCGGTCTGGATCATGTCGAGGTAAAGCCCGGGCTGATCACTGGACGGGAGGATATTCCGGCCGGTTGCGCTCACCACACCCACGGTGACCGTGGGCGCGGAGTTGCCCAGCATGTACACATAGGGATTGCCCAGCGCCACCACCCACTCGCCGATCATGAGGTCGGTGCTGCGACCGAGCTCCGCCACCGGCAGGTTGTTGCCTTCGACCTTGATGACCGCGATGTCCGTGAGCGGGTCTTCACCCAACACCTTGCCAGTGAGACTGCGGCCGTCACTCAGCGTGACATTGATGGACTGCGCTCCGGCCACCACGTGCTGGTTGGTGAGGATGAGGCCATCCGGCCGGATCAGGATGCCGGTGCCGAAGCTCTGCACCGTGCGCTCCGCTCCCTGCGGGATGAAGAACATGTCCCACGCGCTGCGCGGCGTGATGCGCTGGCGTGACGTGACGCTCACGGAGACTACTGCCGGGCTCACCATCTGCACCGCGTTCACCAGCGCCGTGCGACGGCTTCCGTCGATGGCGCTGGTTGCCTGCGTGACAGCCACCGAGTGCTGCAGCGCACCCGATGTCGAGATTCGGACGCCGGGGTCCGGCGGGGGGGCATCGCGGCACGCCGACAGCACCAGCGCGGCGCCGAGACCGATGATGACGCGGCTACGAAGCTGCGACGGCATGGGCCTGCTGCTCCTCGAGAAATGCCGACGCCGGATAATCCGCCCGGACGAAGTAGAGACCCTGGGGCGGCGCCGGCGCACTGGTTTCCTGGTTGTCACTCGACGCGAGCAGGCGGGCAAAATCTTCCACCGGTCGCCGCTCGAGGGCGATGTCCACCATGGTGCCGACCAGCATGCGGACCATGTGATGGAGAAACCGGTTGGCCTGGACATGAAACTCCACCCCACGATCGGCCGCCCGGGGGCGCCACTCGGCCACCTGAATCTCACAGCGGTGGTGCGCCCGCGGCTGGCCCCGTACGCTGTACGCCTCGAAGTCGTGCATGCCGGGGAGCTGGCGGGCACACTCGGCCAGCAAGTCGCCCCGCAACGGCCGACCGAGCGCCCACTCGAAGGGATGCCGGAACGGTGACGCCGAGGCGTCGTCGGTACCGATGACGTAGCGATAGCGGCGGTTCAGCGCGCTCTTGCGGGCGTGGAAGCCGTCAGTCATGGCATGCACCGCCATGACCCAGCAATCGGGAGGTAGCAGGGCATTGAGGGCCCGGCGCACCTCGCTTGCGGTCCAGCGATCGGGAAGGGTAAAGCTGACGCCGAGGGCGTCGGCATGAACGCCGGCATCGGTGCGCCCGGCGGCATGGGCCGGGATCTGGCGGCCGGCGAGGCGATGGAGAACGTGTTCAACCTCGCCCTGCACGGTGCGTCCGGTGGCCTGACGCTGCCACCCCTGGAAGCCGCGCCCGTCGAACTGGAGCAGTGCGAGGAAGGTCCGGTTCATCTGCCCAAATCTAGCCGTCTCACGAAGCAGGAACAAGCGGCGCAACTGCTTGTCAGAATTGACAAAACGCCGATTTCTCCACTACGCTTCCGGCCCGATTCCCGCACCCCGGACAGCCCGGACGTGACCGTACTTGCCGATGAGCATCTCCGCCTTGCGCTCCGGAAGCTGGCGCATGGAGAACCGCTTGCGCGAAGCGAGAGCGCCGCGGCGTTCGCCGTGCTCTTTGCCGGCGGCGGCACGGCAGCCCAGGCTGGTGCGCTGCTCATGGGCCTGCGCGCTCGGGGAGAGACTGCCGACGATCTCGCCGGCGCCGCGGATGCATTGCGACGCGCGATGCTCCGCGTCGATGTCCCGCGGCCTGAGCGCCTGGTGGACACGTGCGGTACCGGGGGCGGCTCCATCACCACCCTCAACCTCTCGACGGCCGCAGCCTTCGTGGCAGCAGGCGCGGGTGTTCCGATCGCCCAGCACGGCAATCGCAGCTACACCTCACGCTCGGGTTCCGCCGATGTGCTCGA
>CBINCZ010000127.1:0-6709 GCA_966249295.1 uncultured Gemmatimonadales bacterium | reverse complement strand
TTACTGTCACCCCGGATGCCCTTCACCTCGATATCGGTCCGATAAGTGGCGCCGGGATGCGCGTCATGTAGTTCGTAGTACAGCTCGGCGGAGCCCTTGTTGGGAAAGACATCGATCGGGTTGAGGGGAATGCGCCCCGCGATGCTCCGCCAGGTGAGCCCCGAGCCTTCGCGTCCCAGCACCAGGTCGCTCAAACCAAAGCTGGATGGGCCCGGCACCACGGTGCCGATCCGCTCGATGGCGCCACCCGCATCAAGGCTGTCCTGCATCACCAGCAGCCGCACATTCCAGGTGCCCGGTGCCAGTCGCAGGCGTTCCAGGCCAAAGAGAAACTGGTCCTTGGCGAGTGGCGCTTTCGCGTGGAAGCGGCGCGTAGTGTCAACGCGGGCGATGTCACCCTTGGCGTTGGTCGCGATGATCCGGAGCGTGAGCGGATAGCCGGTGCCGCCGTCAGGAAGCGGCTGGCCCTGGAGGCGGTCGCCCGAGAGCGCAAAGACGACGAGCACTTCGCCCGGTTCTCCCACGGCGTAGAACTGCGCGCTCGGCTCCAGCTGGTGCTTGAACAGCGGCCGGAACTCGTCAGTCGAAAGGCCGACCGTGATGTTGTGCCGGCCCTCGCGGATGAGCTGCTGTAGCATCAGGCGACCGCTGTTATCACCGAGATGCTGCCGCAGGAACTCGTAGCGCACATCCATACCCATCCGCGAGCTGAGTACATCACCGATGAGCGGCAACATCTCCACCAGCGTGGTGGGCGCCTGGGTGCCCAGCGCCAGGCTGCCGCAGAAGTGAAAGATCAGCATGCCGCTGGGGGTGTGGTATCTCCAGCTCTCGTCGGGGTGCGTCATGGTGAGGGGGCCGTGATACGCTGCGCGCAATTCCGGTGCGCCATGTCGCATGTAGATGATGCCCCGATCATCCACCTGCCGCTTTCCGCGCCAGGTGGCGGCATAGACACCGGGCTCAAACAACGCCACCTCAAGAGGCACTGCCCGCAGCTGGGCGACATTCGCCGGCATCTTCACCGCACCGGCACTCGGATTGGGCGCGCAATCGGCGCCGCTTGCCTGCGTGGTACCTTCGGCGCGCGCACTCAGCTGGAAATTCTCAAACACATAGCGCCAGCGCCGCACATGCTCGGCCAGCCGCTCACCAGGCGCGCGAAAGTCCTCCGCATCGCGCTTGGCCCAGAAGCCCCGCACGAAGCTGCCCACGCTGTCAGCAGGTGCCGAGTCGAAGGCCGCCAGCTCCTCGGGTGTGGCCACCCATGCCACATCGCGCCGATAGCTTTCGCGCCCGAGCACAGTCTGCGTACCGGCACCGCGATAGTACGCCGACGTGGCCGCATCGACATCGCCGCGCACATAGAGCGAGCGCGATTGCTCCAGCAGGCCGAGGCCTGAATCCCCGCCCAGCACCACATACTGGCGGAAGGCGTGCAGGGCCGAGTCGGTCTGGTGGAGGTTGCGATAGATGCGGCCGAGCGCGAGCCACGGCGACGCAGCCGTGTTGGCGCCCGCGGCGCGGCGCACGGCGCGAATCATCTCGTCGTTAAGGGATCGTTCTCCGAATGGCAGCAGAATGTCGCCCAGCAATTGGGCTGCCGACTCGAATGATGAATCGGCCTTGAGGGCCCTGCCCAGCGCGTGCAATGCCGCATCGTGGTAGTAGACGCCGGCGCCCGAATGCATGCTCGGCTTCACCACCGCATCCACGCTGTCGAGCGCGAGGTCGGCCACCGCCAGCCCGTACCAGGGCCAGGGCCAGTTATCGGGCGCACGGTACACCGCTTCGTCGAACAGCGCCTGCGCCCGGTCGAGTGGTGCACGGTCAGCGGAAAGCTGGCCTACCCGGAGCTGCGCCAGTCCTGCCTGCATCAGCAGGAACGCGTCGGCCTTGTCGCGATTCAGTGCCTCTCGTTCACTGACCGCCAGCGCTGACGCCTCATCGGCACTGGAGAGCTGGATCACGGAATCACGTAGCGCGATGAGCTGCTGCCGGGCAGCGGGAGCCTGGGCATGCAGGACGGGCGAGACAGGCAGGAGGGAGAGGACGGACAGGAGCAACAGCCACCGATACCGGCGCATGAGGGGGCCTCCAGGGGGACTGCGGGATAGAGGCGGGGACGATTGGGAGGCGGACAGGCGCACGGTCGCGGGGCAGGTAGGGGCGACGCATGCGTCGCCCCTACGACGCCATGCGCGACCGACGACCCCTTCCCACCTTCCCGCCTTCCCACCTTCCCGTCTACTCCAACAGATACTCCACCGTACTCACCACCCTGAGCGTCTTCTCCACCTGGCTCTCTTCCTGGATCCCATTGGCCTGGTCCCTCGGCAGGATCTCGAAGACACCCTGGTTGGCCCGGCGGATGCCGCCGACGCGGGTCTTCGAGTCGCGGGCAAACTGTTCCGCCGCATCCCGCGCACGCGAGGTGGCCTCCGCAATCATCTCAGGCTTGAAGTCGTTGAGCCTGGTAAAGATGAAGCTCGGTCCTGTCGCCGCGTACTCGCCACCGGAGGAAAAGACCACACCGGCTTCCACCAGCTCGTTGAGCCGCTGGCTCGCCGCCAGCACCGTGTCGGGCCGGTCAGAGCGGACCATGATGGTCTGCTTCACCACGAAGCGCGACGCCACCCCTCCCGCCGGCTGGTACTGATTGGCATTGGCATCGGTCACCTGGAAGCCCTGCAGCGAGGCCTGCGCGGTGTCGATCCCGTGCCGATCCAGGAAGGCCAGGATTTTCCGCACGTTGCCCGCTACCTGCGCCTGCGCCCGATTCAGGTCGTTGTCGGCCACCACGATGCTGAGCGGCCAGATGGCGAGGTCGGCGCGGATGGGGCGCTCGGAGACGCCCTTCACGGTGACGTAGCGGTCGCTTGCGCGCACCTGCGCGATGCCCCGTCCCGCCAGCCAGCCGCCGAGGATGAGGCCGAGGGCGATCAGGAGCGACGGAAGCCAGGAGAAACGATGGTCAGTGGTCATGGGTCATGAGTCGTGGGTCAACGGTCAACAGTCGACCGTAGACCGTTGACCGTCGACCATCAATGTCTCTTGAAATACTGCACCTCCCGCTCATGCTTCTCCGCCGCCTTCCTGGTCTTGAAGGTGCCGAGGTTGCGGCGCTTGCCGGTCTTGGGATTCTTCTTCTTTGAATAGAGACGGTACGAACCGTCGGCGAGTTTGCGAATCATCGGGAGTCGAGGGTCGAGGGTCGAGGGTCGAGCAAATAGTTCCTCCACTCATTCTACCATCCATCCTGCCCAGTCGCGACCCTCGACTCTTGACTCTCGACCCTCGACTATTTTTCCGTCCATGCCCGACCTCCTCGCCGCCCGGTCCCAGATGGCGGTGTCGCTCATCTTCCATATCGTCTTCGCGGCGATCGGCATCGCCATGCCGCTGCTCATGGTCATCGCCGAGTGGAGCTGGCAGCGAACCGGCGACGAGGGATATCGCACGCTGGCCAGGCGCTGGGGACGCGGCACCGCGATACTCTTTGCCGTGGGTGCTGTCTCGGGCACCGTGCTCTCATTCGAGCTCGGCCTCCTCTGGCCCCGCTTCATGGGTTACGCCGGCGCCATCATCGGCATGCCCTTCTCGCTCGAGGGCTTTGCCTTCTTCACCGAGGCGGTCTTCCTCGGCGTCTATCTCTACGGCTGGGACAGGGTCTCGCCACGAGCGCACCTCCTGAGCGGCGTCGCTGTGGCCGTGAGCGGGATGCTCTCGGGCATTTTCGTGGTGATCGCCAACGCGTGGATGAACACGCCGGCCGGATTCACGCTGGTGAACGGGGTGCCAACCGACATCCGGCCTTTCGCGGCCATGGCCAACCCGCACGCGTTCCCGCAGACACTGCACATGACGCTGGCAGCGTACGCCGCCACCGGGTTTGCCGTGGCCGGTATCCACGCGTTCTTCCTGCGGCGAGATCCGGGCAACGGATTTCACCGGAAGGCGTGCGGCATCGCGCTGGCCGTTGGCGCGGTCACTGCCATCCTCCAGCCGCTCTCGGGTGACGTCGCCGCCAAGGCGGTGGCCCGCAACCAGCCGGTCAAGCTCGCGGCATTCGAGGCCCACTTCGCAACCCGCCGGGGCGCGCCGCTGCATATCGGCGGATGGCCCGACGAGGATGCCGGTGTCACGCGCTGGGCACTGGAGATCCCCAAGGGGCTGAGCCTGCTCGCCTTCAATGACCCAGCTGCCGAAGTGAAGGGCCTCAGCGACTTCCCCCGCGAGGACTGGCCGCCAGTTGCGATCACCCACCTGGCGTTCCAGCTCATGGTGGCGTGCGGCACGGTGATGGCGCTGGTGGGTCTCTGGGCGGCGTGGCGTCGCTGGCGGCATCGGGCGGGCTGGTTTAGCTCGCGCCGTTTCCTCGTCGCGGTGGCACTGTCCGCGCCGCTCGGATTCATTGCGATCGAGGCGGGTTGGATCGTCACCGAAGTGGGCCGCCAGCCGTGGATCATCCACGGCATCATGCGCACCAGGGAAGCGGTGACCCCGATGTCAGGGCTCATTGTTCCCTTCCTCACCTTCACCCTGCTCTATCTCCTGCTCGGCGCCATGACCGTGTGGCTCATCTGGCGACAGGTCATTGCCAGTCCAACGGAACCGCCGCATGCCTGAAGTCATTGCCGGGTTGATGGCAGGCGCCCTCATCCTGTACGGGCTGCTGGGCGGCGCTGACTACGGCGGCGGCGTGTGGGATCTCCTTGCCTCGGGTCCACGCGCCCGGGAGCAGCGCCGGCTGATTGCCGACGCGATCGCGCCGGTCTGGGAAGCCAACCATGTATGGCTCATCCTGGTGCTGGTGATCCTCTTCACCGCGTTCCCGCCGGCATTCGCCGCCATCGGCACCGCCCTGCACATCCCGCTCACCCTGATGCTGATCGGTGTGGTGCTGCGCGGCACCGCGTTCACCTTCCGTCACTACGACGACCAGCACGATCAGGTCCAGCGACGCTGGGGCCTCATCTTCTCCATCGCCAGCATCATTACGCCTATCCTGCTCGGGGTGTCGGTGGGTGCTGTCGTCTCGGGAAATATCAGGGCGCCTGACGTGGGAGGCAGCTTTGTTTCGCCGTGGTTCGCGCCATTCCCGTTTGCGGTGGGCCTGCTGGCGCTGGCGCTGTTCGCCTTTGTCGCGGCAGTATTCCTGACGGTCGAGGCGCATGAGCCCGGACTCGCGAACGATTTCCGGCTGCGTGGTATCTGGGCCGGCATCGCGGTCTTCGTCACAGCCGGGCTGGCGCTCCTGCTCGCGCGTCAAGGCGCGCCGATGATCTGGGACCACCTGCTGACTGGACGGTGGGCACTCCCGCTCCAGCTGGTCACGGCCCTTGCGGCCATCGGGGCGTTCGCAGCACTCTGGCGACGGCGCTTCCGAGTGGCACGCGTCCTCGCCTCGGCGCAGGTAGCGCTCATCCTGGCGGGCTGGGCCACGGCGCAGTTCCCCTGGCTCGTGGTGCCAGACCACACCATCCGCTCTGCCGCCGCTCCCGACTCGGTGCTCCGCCCCCTGCTGATGGCGCTGGGCCTGGGCGCGCTGGTGCTGGTGCCGTCGGTGGGATATTTGATGAGGGTGTTTAAGGGAGCTAAGAGCTGAGAGCCAAGAGCTGAGAGCTAAGCGCTACGAGTTGCGAGCGGTACGCTCACAGCTCTGAGCTCTGAGCTCTGAGCTCTCAGCTCCCTTTCGCCGCCTTCTCCTCCTCGATGAAATCCCGCCGCTGCTTGGCCTGGTCCTCTTCTTCTCCCGGCTCGCAGTTCAGATCTTCGGGGTCGCGCGCGGCCTCAGTCGGATCCTTTGCCTTCAGGCGCTTGCGGGCTGCTTCGGCCAGGTTTTCGTAATCGCCGCGGATCAGGTCGAGATCACCCTGCTCCAGGTCCTCGAGATCAAGCAGCGAGTTGTTCGCGGCCTCGATGGCGCGGATCAGTTCGTCGAGCTTGATCTGGACGGCCTGGGAGTCGCGGTTCTGGGTGTTCTGGATCAGGAACACCATCAGGAAGGTCACAATCGTGGTGCCGGTGTTGATCACCAGTTGCCAGGTGTCGCTGAAATGAAAGAGCGGGCCCGTCACGGCCCAGACGAGGATGACCACCGCAGCCGTGATGAATGTTGCCACGTGCCCGCTGATACGCGCCGTGTCATGGGCGAATCGGGTAAAGCGGGATTTCGGTCGCATCAGTTGGCTCCGCGCGAACCATGTCGCTCGTGAATGTCTGCGCTGTTCAGGTGCCAGCGCCGTTGTGCTTCCGTTGCCCCATCCACCACGGCGCGACGGAGCACGTAGCTCCCGCTGAACTCCTGTGCCGTTCCGTCCCGCTGCCAGGCATGAATGGTGACGGGAATCTCCACGTACCGCGAACCCGCCGCGCCCTCGACGCGGCCGGGTTCACCGATCGCAACCCGCGATGAGTCAGTGTCGGCAAACCCTGCCTCGAACTGGGCCAACGTCTTGCCGCTCGCGCGGCCGCTGTCGCCCCAGAGCAGGAAGGCGGTGCGGAAGTCGCGCCGGTTGATAGCGTCGTAGTAGAGCCGGATGACCTGTGCGGGATCGGTGCTGTCGGCGGCGGGCGGATGCGGGATGGTGTCGGGCATGCCGGCCACTGCCGAATCCGCCGAGGCCTCGGGTGCGGGCCTGGGGCCGCAGGCCGGCAGGGCCATCGACAACTGGGCGAGGCGCAGCGATGCACTGCAGGTCGCGAC
>CBINCZ010000126.1:0-6734 GCA_966249295.1 uncultured Gemmatimonadales bacterium | reverse complement strand
GGCGACCTCACCGGCGTGGCCGATGCCATCCGGCTCTCCCGTCGCACCATGCGCACCATGAAGCAGAACCTCTTCTGGGCGTTCATCTATAACGTGGTGGGGATTCCCGTTGCTGCCGGTGTGCTCTATCCGGCGTTCGGGGTGTTGCTGAGCCCCGTGATCGCGAGCGCAGCGATGGCGATGAGTTCGGTCAGTGTGGTGAGCAACAGCTTGCGGCTGAGGAAAGCGTAATGGCCAAGGGACCAGGGACGAGGGACGAGCGACGAGCCGCCGAGGTGGACGCCGACCTCAAGGGCAGGAATCTCCGCCGGCTCCGGCGGATCGAGGGTCAGGTGCGTGGCCTGCAGAAGATGGTCGAGGAAGACCGCTACTGCGCCGACATCATGACCCAGATCGCCTCAGTGCACGAAGCGCTGCGGGCAGTGAGCCGGGAGCTGATGCGGAATCACCTGAAGCACTGCGCCACCACCGCCATCCGCTCGGACGATCCGGTGAAGGCCAACGAGATGTACGACGAGCTGATCGAGTTGATGTTCAGGCATGTGAGGTAGGGGCCCGGCTTGCCGGGCCCGGCAAGCCGGGCCCCTACTACTGCTCCGCTACCGCAAACAGCTGCGCCTGGCTCCTGGCATTGCCCAGGAGCCTGAGGGCGCGATCGAGCTGGGCGTCGTCGTCCACCCGCCGGCGGAATGCCGCCGAGTCGCCAAAGGCGATGGTCGCAGCCTGCTGGCCGATCAGCTGGTTTACCAGCGACGTGGCACTGTCGAATTGCGCCCGGGTCACCGGCACGCTGTCCCGGCTCATCTGCTGGAAGAGCGAGTCGCGCCAGGCGTCGGTGACCGTGAAGCCGGGCCGGAGGTGAGGCCGCATCTTGAGCGCCACGTCATAGAACGCCCGGTAGGCCTTCTGTGATGCCGGTGCGATTGCCCTGAGGAAGTTCTGCTCCGCGGTGGAGATGGTGTCCGCCGGCACCACGACGTCAGGCGTGATCCCGCCGCCACCGTACACCACGCGTCCCTTGTCCGACTTGTAGGCCGGTCGGGCGTGCCGCACCGAATCGGTCTCCAGCGAATCGGGCGTGACCAGGATGTAGCGGCCATTGATCATTTCCCGCTCGCGCTGGATGCTGCGCCCGCTTGGCGTGAACCAGCGGGCCGTGGTGATCTTGAGCGCCCAGCCGTCGCGCAGTGGGTAGAGACTCTGCACCACACCCTTCCCGTACGACGTCGTGCCCACGACCAGTGCGCGGTCATGGTCCTGCAGCGCACCCGCCACGATCTCGGCGGCGCTCGCGGCACCGCCATCCACCAGCACCACCACGGGCTCATCGGCCCGCAGTGCGCCCGTGCCGGCGAACGATCCTGCCACGCCGATGTCCGGCTCACGATCGCGATAGCGCACCATCACCACCTGCTGGCCCGGCGTGAGGAACCGCTCGCTCACGGAGATGGCCTGGAGCAGGCTGCCACCGGGATTACCCCGGAGATCGAGCACAAACCCCTTGGCACCCTGCTTCCGCAAAAGGGCAATCGACTCGCCCACTTCCACGCCGGCCGAGTCGCTGAACCGCTGCAGCGGGATGTACCCCACCTCGTGGTTGAGCATCATTGCGAAGGGCACCGCCGGCACGTGGATGCGCGCGCGGGTGAACTGCATGTGGATCGGTTCACGCACGCCGGGCCGGCTGAAGATCACATTGACCGTGGTGCCCGGTTCGCCGATGAGCCGACTCGACACTTCATCCAGCTTGAGTCCGCGGGTGGAGGTGCTGTCCACCTGCATGATGCGGTCACCCGGCTGGACGCCTCCTTCACGCGCAGGCGATCCCGGGAAGGTGGCAGTCACGACCACCGTGCCGAGCTGGTCCTGGATGCTCATGCCCACGCCGGCGTAGTCGTTGCGGAGCGTATTGCGGCTGAAGCTGGCGATCTGCTCGGGAGAATAAAGGTCGGCGTAGGGGTCGTCGAGCTGGCTCACCAGGCCGCGGGCGGCGCGGATCCAGAGCTCATCGCTGGACAGCGAATCCACCGCGCCTGTTTCAATCCGAAAGCGGACGTCGTCGAATACGCCCTTGCCGTCAGTGCGGCTTCTGGCACCGAGCGGAATGAGGGCGCCAACGACGAGCGCGGCGGGAACTGCCATCCAGGGGAAGAGACGTCGCATGGTTGAGTCGCAGGTCGCGGGTCGTAAGTCGTGAGCGCTGAGCGCTGCGCGCTCAGCACCTATCCAGAATCCCTACGGGGCGCTGAAACCCCGGTTTCGAGCCGCTACGCCGCCGACACGTCCAGGCAGCGGGACACCTCGGCGATCAGCTCCGACGGGAGGAACGGCTTGCAGAGCAGGGCGCAGGGGGCTGCGATGCCGCGCGCCATCAGCTCCTTCGGGCTGTAACCCGACATCAGGATTACCGGCAGGTCGGGCCGGAGCACCGAAAGCCGCTCGGTCAGCTCCACCCCGTTCATGTGCGGCATGACGATATCGGAGAGCACCAGCCGCAGGTCGCGGCCCAGCTCCTCCACCTTCGTCAGGGCCCTCCTGCCGTCGCCGGCCTCGACGACTTCGTAGCCCCGGCCGCGCAAGACCCGCGCCGCAAACCTTCTCACCAGCTCTTCATCGTCCACGACAAGGATCTGAGCCATGACAGCAACGTCCTTCCGGTACGCACGAAGAGCACAACTGGAGAGTAGGCTGCTGGTAGGGGAGGAGCAAGAAGGAACTTAAGGCTTAAGGCTTAAGGCTTAAGGCTTAAGGCTTAAGGCTTAAGGCGGGGCGAAGATAGCGGCCTTCAGCTTTCAGCCTTCAGCTTTCAGCCTCTCCCGAAACTCCCCCACTCCCCCATCCGTCTACCTTTGTAACTGTCTGCCTGTCCGTCTGTCCGTCGTCCCAACCAGGAGACCGCATGCGCAGCTTGACCCTTGCCGCGGCACTCGCCCTGTCCGCCCCGGCCGTCCTGTCCGCCCAGGCCGACACGGCCTCCATCATGGCCCCGATTCACCGCCTGTTCGACGGAATGCGAGCGCATGACAGCACCGCCGTCCGATCAGTGTTCGCTCCCGGGGCCACGTTGACCTCGAGCAGCATCCGGAACGGGACTCCCACCGTCCAGAGCGACGCCATCGAGGGTTTCATCAACGCGGTGGGACGCCCCAGCACCGACAAGTTCGATGAACGGATCAGCGATCCAGTCGTGCATGTGGATGATGGGCTGGCCATGGTGTGGGTGAAGTACAGCTTCTACCTGAACGACAAGTTCAGTCACTGCGGCGTGGACGCGTTCATGCTGGCGCGGGACACCTCGGGATGGAAGATCCTCTCCATCGGCGACACGAGAAGGCGGGAGGGATGCTGAAATAGACGGCTGGACGGCTGGACGGCTGGACGGCTAGTTCTCACCTTGGAGTTCTAGCCGTCTAGCCGTCTAGCCGTCTAGCCGCCTTCCTTCACCACCTCCCCCGCCTTCTTATCCTCCCTGATCCCCATGTAGCGCGGGTGGCGGAGGATGCCGTCACGGGTCCACTCGCTGAAGCCGACCTGAACCACAAGCGAGGGATTGACCCAGTGGACGTCGTCGGTCTTGATGGATGACGTGTCGCTGAGCGCTGAGTGCTGGGCGCTGAGCGGGAGCAGCAATTTCTTCAGGCGACGCAGTGCCTCGGCGTCGAATCCGGTCCCCACCCGTCCAGCATAGCGCAACTCGCCCTGGTCGTAGTAGCCAAGCAGGAGGGCGCCGAATTCCTCCCGGCTCCCTTTCGGGTCGGTCCATCCCAGCACCACAAACTCCTGTTCGTTCAGGCACTTGAGCTTGACCCATTCACCGGACCGCCCGGACTCATATCGGCTGGACGCGTTCTTGCCGATCAGCCCTTCCGCACCTGAGCGGCAAGCGCTGTCGTAGAGCTTCCGGAAGGGGCCCTTGAGCACTGGCGTGAGCCGGATAGTGTCGTTGACCTTGACCAGCTCTTCCAGCTGCTTGCGGCGATCGCGCCAAGGCAGGTCGCGGAGGTCCTTGTCCTTGTAGCGGAGGCAATCAAAGAGCCAGAGCTCGACGGGAATCCGCTCTATCAGGAAGCGCGAGGGCCTGAGCACATGGATGCGGGACTGCAGGCGGTTGAAGCTGGAGAGCCCGGTCTCCGGATCGATGGCCACCAGCTCGCCATCAACCAGCGCATCGGTGCGCAACGCCTTTTCGAGCGCCTTCACCACGTCGGGGTAGCTCCCCTCCATGCGACGGCCCGTGCGGGACAGCAGGTGAATCGCCTTGCCCGAGCGCTTCACAATGACCCGCACCCCATCGAGCTTGGGTTCGTAGATCCAGCCGCGCGGAAGCGCCTCCGGCTTGATCAGGGCGGCAAGCATCGGCTGGATGGCAGCCATGAGTCAGGCGGGAGTTTCGACGCCGGCGAGACCGAGCGCGGCCGCGAGGTCGTGCTTGGCGTCGAGGATGCCGGCCCACGGGTCGCCCACCGTGGCCAGGCGTTCAGGAATAGTGTGCACCGTGAAGTGGGTGGGATAGACGTGGGGCAGCTCGTCCCAGGTCACCGGTGTGGACACGGTCGCGGCCGGATGCCGGCGCACAGAGTAGGCAGCGGCAAGCGACTTGCCACGGACATTCTGGTTGTAGTCGAAGAAGACCTTGCCGGTCCGGTTTTCCACGCTCCACTCGAGTGTCACCTGCTTCGGCATCCGCCGCGCGACAAACGAGCCCAGCGCCTCCGCCATCCGACGTACTTCATCGAAGGTGAAGTCGCGAATGATCGGGAAGAAGAGGTGCAGCCCCGTCTTGCCCGACGTCTTGACAAACGCCTCGAGGCCGAGGGACGTCGCCACTTCCCGCACTTCCAACGCCACGTCACGCACCGCTTCGAATCCCTTGCGGTGCAGCTCCGGCTCGTCACCCTTCTTTTCCTTCCCCGAGTAGACATACGAATCGAGATCCACGACGAGGAAGTCGGGAAAGTTGAGCCGGGACTCGTCGAGCTTTGCCGCGGAGGTGGCGTAACTGGTGCCGAGTCGTGCGCCATCGCTGCCGCGCGTGACACTCGAGTGCCAGACGTGCAGCTCGACGGCGGCGCGCTGTCCCAGCCAGAGCAGGGTGGCCAGGTTGGACGGCAGGAGGTACTGGGTCGGCTTCCCCTCGTCCTCGGTCCAGATGGAGAGCGTGCGCACAAAGCTCTCCGCGTCGGGGAAATGCTTCTGGAAAAAGTGCGAGCCGGCGATGCCGTCGGGGGTGCGCACCACGAACACCGGCCGGTCTTTCACGTGGCGCAACAGGGGCTCCGACACCGATGCGAGGTATCGCAGGTAACCGCGCTTGGTCACGGCCGGTCGCGCGGCAGGCCACAGCTTCTTGTCGAGGCTGGTCACCTTCAGGCGATACTTGCCGAGCCGGAGGGTGGCCTCCCGGCCGGCCTCCTCAAGGGCGGCGAGTACGCTGGTTGCCTGGGATGAGAGTGTCATGTGCCAACCCGTCTCGGTGGTGTCGTATGTCGTAAGTCGGACTACTTACGACATAAGACTTCCCTCAGCTCGCCTTGGTGGGTTTTGACTTCCGCCGCCGGGATCGCGCCGGCGCCTTGCGCGGCCTTCCCGTCTTCCCGCCTTCCCGCCTTCCCGTCTTCAGGCTTCGCTGCAACGCCTCCCGCAGATCAATCACCGTGGCTTCCCGCTCTGGCGGCGTCTCCACTTCCTTGCCTTCCAGCTTGGCGTCCACCATGGCGAGCACGGCCTTGCGGTACTCGTCCTCGTAATCCTGGGGATCGAACGGTCGAGTGAGGGTGTCGACCAGCTGGGTGGCCAGCGTAATGTCCGTCTTTTCCACCTTGGTATCCGACAGATCCACGCCGTGCTCAAGGTCTACTTCATCGGGGTAGAACAGCGTCTCCAGCAGCAGCGCACCGGCATGCGGGCGCACGGCGCAGAGCTGCTGCTTCTTCCGGATAGTGATCGTGGCGATGCCGAGCAGCTTTTCCTGCTCCAGCACGCTCATCAGGAGGGCGTAGGGCTTCTCGCCCCGGGTGTCGGGGGCGAGGTAATACGTGCGCTCGAAGTACAGCGGGTCCACCTCGGCTTCGGCGACGAAGGCCGTGATGTCGATGCTGTGCTTGCTGCGCACCGGCAGGTTGTCGAGATCCTGGTCGCTGAACAGGACAAACTGCCCCTTCATGTACTCGTAGCCCTTCACCAGCGACTTGTAGGCAACTTCTTCCTCATCGTACGGACACCACCAGCGGCGCTCCACGGGCGTCCCGCATTCGGCGTGTATCAGTCGAAAGGACACATCCTCCGATCGCGTCGCCCCGAAGAGCTTGACCGGAATGGTGACGAGGCCAAACGATATGGCGCCTGACCAGGTTGCACGGCCTGACATTGTTCCCCCTTTCTTCCCAAGGGGTTAGGAGCAATGTAAGGCCAGTTGCGGAGTGGGACCGTGCTGGAGGTCACGATGGGCGGGATGGGCAGGATGGGCCGGATGTGCGGGACAACAGCGAACTCACCAGGCCACTGCAGGGCGGCCTGCGGCCGCCCCCTCACATCCCGATGCCAGCGTCGGCCGTTGACCGTTGACCGTCGACTTCTCAGCGAGCCGCTGAGCCGCCCACCCGCCGACCTCCACCCCGCTGCGCCAGACTCCGGGCCAGTGCCTCGCGAAGATCAATCACCTTGGGCTCCGGTTCCGGAACGCGCTCAACTTCGCGGCCCTCGAGCTTGGCATCGATCAGGTCGAGCGCTGCCGA
>CBINCZ010000125.1:0-6745 GCA_966249295.1 uncultured Gemmatimonadales bacterium | reverse complement strand
GCCCATCTCGCCCATCCTATTTTCAGAAAGCCTGAAATGCCGCGAGATCAGCTCAAGCGCCTCCCGCCCACCTGGCCCATCTGGCCCATCCTGCCCATCCTCCTGCTTCATTGCACCGTCAACCTCTTCTCCCCCTACGGCTTCCAGCGCGACGAATTCCTCTACCTCGCCATGGCCCGCCACCTCCGGCTCTGGTCCATGGACTTCCCGCCCTTCATCGCCATTGCCGCCAAGGGGACCCTCGCCACCCTCGGCGGCTCGCTGGTCGCGGTCCGGTTCCTCCCCGCCCTGACCAGCGCGGTCCTGGTCCTGCTCGCCGCACTCATCGCCCGGCGGCTGGGCGGCGGCCGCTACCCCCCGCTTCTCGCCGGACTCTCCGTTGCCCTCGCCCCGCTCTTCCGCCGCGCCGGCAACCTCTTCCAGCCGGTGGTATTCGATCAGCTGTGGTGGACGGTGGCGCTGTATGCGGTACTGGCGGTCGTTGATTCGGAGACGGCTGGACGGCTGGACGGCTGGACGGCAACGCGCCCGACGCTTGACGCTCGACGCTCGACAGATCACCTGCCCTGGCTCCTCCTGGGCACCGCCCTCGGCCTCGGCCTCCTCACCAAGTTCAGTATCGCGTTCATCGGGATCGGGATCGTGGTGGGGATCCTGGTGACTCCGCTCAGGCGATGGCTGCTCACCCCCTGGCCCTGGCTCGCCCTGCTGATCGCCCTCATCATCGGCAGCCCCAGCATCGTGGGCCAGCTCAGGCTCGGTTTCCCCGTGGTCGGCCAGATGCACGACCTCCAGTCATCCCAACTGGAACGCGTGTCGCCCCTGCTCTTCCTCAAGGGGCAGTTCGACATGTTCGGTCCCGTGATCCTGCTCGCGATCCTGGGACTGGTGCAGCTACTTCGCTCCCGCTACGCCGCCGTGGGATGGGCGATACTCGCGACATTCATCCTGCTGATCGTGCTCAAGGGGAAAGCGTACTATGTGGGCCCGATCTATCCCATGCTCCTGGCTGCGGGAGCAGTGATGGTTGAGAGGCTGGTCGAGGGTCGAGGGTCGAGAGTCGAGAAACCCGCGTCCCGCGTCCCGCTTCTCCTGGCATTCACGCTTCCGCTCCTCATTGTCATCGCCTTCGGCGCGATCTCGTTCCCCTTCGGCGTTCCCATTCTTCCGCCCGCGCAAATGGATGCCTATGCGCGTCGCCTGGGCGTCACTCAGGAAACCAACACCGGCGAGGTGATCGCCCTGCCACAGGATTACGCCGACATGCTGGGGTGGGAAGACCAGGTGCGCGCCACGGCGCGGATCTACGACTCACTCCCGCCCGCCGAGCGCACCGACGCCGTCATCCTCGGCACCAACTACGGACGCGCCGGAGCTAATGACCATCTGGGACGGCAGTACGGCTTGCCGCCGTCAGTGGCCCCGATGGGCTCCTACTGGTTCTTCGGGCCGGGAGAGAAACCCGGCAAGGTGCTGATCGTCATCGGCGGCACCAGGGAAGACCTTGCGCCCTACTACGACTCCGTCACCCTCGGCGCCCACATCAGCAATCCCTGGCGCGTGCCCGAGGAGCGGGAGGTGGATATCTGGGTGGCCACGGGAAACCACTACACGCTGCAGGAGGTGTGGGGGAGGTTTGAGGGGCAAAACTAAGGCGGGAAGACGGGAAGACGGGAAGGATGCATTCCTCCAGATCTTCCTGCCTTCCCGACCTCCCGCCTTGCCGGCTCTCGCCTTCCCGCTTTTCCGGCTCTCACCTTCCCGTCTTCCCGCCTTCCCGACTCTTCAGTCGACTCCCAGCCCACTCGGCACGCTCTTCGGCACCGTGCTGCTCAGGTCTCGCGCATGGGGATCGGTGAGTGCCTTCATGAAGGCTGTCACCTGGTCCACCTGCTCGTCGGTGAACACCACGCCGTTCAGCAGCGTGTCGCGGGTGGCGAGGATGTCCGCCACGTTCGCCTGCAATGTGCTCTGCAGTGCCGGATCGAGCGTTGACACGTCGAAGTTCTGCAGCTTGAGGTCCGATTCGCTGTAGTGATCCACGAACATGCGCAGCGTCGTGTACGCGCCGTCGTGTCCGTAGGGCGCCGTGAGCTCCACATTGCGGAGGGGCGGCGTACGGAAGGCGTACTTGTCGGCGGCGTTGCCGGTGACGTTCATGCGGCCGAAATCATCGGTGCCATTCCCGCCGCCCGGCCCGATCTGCGCCACCGCGACGTTGTGGAATTTGTTGTCGGTGAACGCGGGGCCATTGTGGCACACCGAGCACTTGGCCTTGAGGAAGTTCTGCGCGCCCTTGAGCTCCGTGACGGTGAGCGCATGGTCATCGCCATCCAGGAACTTGTCCCAGGGCGAGCCATTGGATCCGAAATCGGCTGCAAGGAACCCGCCGATGGCATTGCTGGCATAGGCGATGTTCATATCGTCGAAGCTCACGCCCGGGTACGCGTCCTCGAACATTTCGCGATACTTGGGAATGGCGCCGAGCCGCGCCATGATCGCGTTCCAGACGCCAGTGTTGTCAGAGTCGGAGAAGTCGGCCAGCTCATTGGAGCCCTCCTCGCCCCGCATCTCCGTCCGCGCCAGCAGCGGGAAGAGCGGCTGCGCCGAGAGGGTGCCGAACTCGAAGACCGAGGTCATGGCGGGCGTGAGCTGCGTGCCGGCCGGCGTGTGATAGGCGCCATTCACCTTCTCGACTCGTCCATCCCAGAAGAGCGGGCCGATGGCGGTGAGGTTGAAGGCGGCGGGTGCGTTGCGCCCGATTACCGAGCCATCCCGGGCGGGACCCAGCCCGGTGCCGCCCACTCCAATGGAAAGGCTCCGCGCGTCGCTCGTTGCAAACTGGGGCAGGTGGCAGGTCATGCAGGAGACGTCGTGGTTGCCGCTCATGATCTTGTCGAACGCCAGGGCCTGGCCCAGCTTCACCAGCGCCGGCCGCACCCGCGGAGCTGCCTCGAGCGGGGTGATCTGCTTCTCCTGGGCCAGCTGCCGCACCGCCTGGATCAGTGAATCGGTGGCTGCATCGATCGGCGGTCCCTGGCTGTCGCCGCAGGCCGCGAGGGCCACTGTCATGGCACAGATGCCAAGCTTTGCATGTCTCGTGAGTCCACGCATGGTTGCACCCTTCCTCTGCTGAGCTGAGTATCCCGCAGAGAGGAAAGCGGATTTGGCGGGAAAAAGGCGTCATGACGCGATGGGCAGGATGGGCAGGATGGGCTGGATGGGCGGGATGGGCGGGAGGTCGTCATGACGTGTCATTGCGAGCCGGGTCCGTGCGCCAGCACGGTCCCGGCGAAGCAACCTTGCAGCCCGACATCGGAGCCCCCAGCGGAGCTCCGCCTGTGAGATCGCGGTCGGGCTGCAAGGTTGCTTCGCATCCCTTCGGGATGCTCGCTATGACACGCTGGGGCGAGCTTCGCTACCCTCGACCCTCGACTCTCGACCCTCGACCCTCGACCGCCCGCCCGCCTTGCCCATCCCGCCCATCCTGCCCATCCTGATATCCCATGAACCGCGACCAGTGGGCTACCCTCGAGCCCCTGCTGGACACCCTCCTCGACCTCCCCGTCGAGGAGCGCGCCGGCTGGCTCGAGACCCTCGCGCGTGAGTCACCCGAGCGCGCCCGCCGACTGCGCGCGCTGCTCGACGCTGAGACCGATGCTGACCGGCTCGGCTTCCTTTCCGCACCCATGAATGCCTCGCTTGCGGGCTTGCAGCTCGGCCCCTGGCGACTGGAACGCTCACTTGGTCAGGGCGGCATGGGCACCGTCTGGCTCGCCCGACGAGCCGACGGCAACTACGAAGGTGAGGCCGCGGTCAAGATCCTCAACCTCGCCCTGCTCTCGCCCAGCGGCCAGGAACGCTTCCGGCGCGAAGGCTCAGTCCTCGCCCGGCTCACCCATCCCAACATCGCCCGGCTGCTCGATGCCGGCGTGGCCTCGGCGGGGCAACCCTATCTCGTGCTCGAACGGGTAGATGGCGTTCCCATCGATGAGTTTGCCCACGACCGCAACCTCTCGCGCACCGAACGTATCGAGCTCTTCCTGCAGGTGCTCGCAGCCGTGGGCCATGCCCACGCGCACCTGGTCGTCCATCGCGACCTCAAGCCGTCCAACATCCTGGTGACCCATGACGGCAGCGTGAAGCTGCTCGACTTCGGGATCGCCAAGCTGCTGAGCGACGGAACCACCAGCGAGCAGTCCATCGCCACCCTCGACGGTCGCCACCTCACGCCCCGCTACGCCGCACCGGAGCAGGTGCGCGACGAGCCGCTCACCACGGCGACCGATGTGTACGCGCTCGGCGTCCTGCTCTACCTCCTGCTCTCCGGCCGTCATCCCACCGGGGAGCATGCGCGCACGCCCGCTGAGGCCATTCGCGCCATGCTGGACGACGAACCCCAGCGCCTCGGCCTGGGCGACCTCGACAACATCCTCGCGAAGGCAATGCGGAAGCGGCCGTTGGAACGCTACCAGTCGGTGGCGGCGTTCGGCGACGACCTGCGGCGCTATCTCCGTGAGGAACCGGTCAGCGCCCGGCCGCATTCGCTGGCCTACCGCGCCGGGAAGTTCGTGCGACGGAACCGGGGCTCGGTGATCGCCGCGGGGCTGGTACTGGCGACGATGATCGTTGCGACGATCGTCACCACGCGGCAGATGCTGGAGGCGCAACGCCAGCGGGACGCGGCGCGCATCGAGCGCGACAACGCGCTCTTCCAGGAGCGGCAGGCCGCGGCGTCGAGCGGATTCATGGAGTCTCTGCTGCAGACCATCGCGCCCACCGGTCGCGCGTACACCATGCAGGAACTGCTGGAACAGGCGCGGCTCCTGCTGGAGCAGGACTTCCGCGATGACCCGCGCTTCCAGGCGCGGATGATGAACGAGCTGTCCGACCAGTATTTCACCCTCCACGACCGACACCATGAGATCCCGCTGCTCATCCGCGCGGAGGAGCTGGCGGTAGGCGCCGGCGACTACGCCGTGGCGGCGTACTCCGCCTGCCGACTGGGGAAGAGCGCCGCCGACGATGGCAGGGCGACGAGCGCTCGCGCCAACCTTCTCCGCGGCCGGCGCCTGCTGGCGCGCGCGGAGGATTCGGCGCGGGAAGCCGAGGTGCAGTGCCTGCGGGGCGAATCGGCGCTCGAACGACTGCTCGGGCACACCGACGTGGCCCTCAACCGTGCGCGACGGGCCGTGGCGCTCGGTGTCCTTGCCGGCGACACCATGTCATTGACCCACCTGAGCGCCGTCAATGAGCTGTCCCGCTCGCTGCACGACAATGACGAAATCCGCCAGTCGCTCGACGTCACTCGGCAGATGCTCGGCCTGCTCGCTCGCACCGGACGTTCGCACACGCTCACCGCGCTGGTGGAGCAGTACAATGAAGGCGCGCTGCTCGCCCGCCTGGGTGAACCGCGCGCCGCCGACTCCGCGCTGCAGCTTGCCGAACTGCTGTCCGACGGCATGGGTCCCGAGAACCGTCGGCCCGTCTACATGACCCTGCTCGACGGAGAACTCTCCGGCGATCTCGGCCGCCCCAGCCGGGCACTCGAGCTGCTCCAGGTTGCGCTCATCGAGACCGAACGGCGTGAGGACCGGCCCTATCAGGAGCGGGCGCTGGCAGACCTGAC
Organism: uncultured Gemmatimonadales bacterium; assembly: GCA_966249295.1. Taxonomy (GTDB): domain Bacteria; phylum Gemmatimonadota; class Gemmatimonadetes; order Gemmatimonadales; family GWC2-71-9; genus CAMLHP01. Next base: position 1,116 of record CBINCZ010000125.1, on the reverse strand, counting down.
AGACCTCATGCTCAAGCAGGGCAGGATCCACGACGCCGACGGCTACTTCGCCCGACTCCAGGCGATCGCCCCCGACTCGAACCACTGGAGCACGGCGCTCCTCGGCGCTCGCCTTCAGTTTGCCCACGGCGATCAGGCTGAAGCCCTCAAGCGTTACGTGGATGTGCTGGTGACCAGGGGCTTCCCGGAGAAAGGGCGCAGCACGTCCTACTTTGCCCGGCTGGTGCTGGAGGCGGCGCGCATGGCGCTTGAGAGCGGCGACCTCGCCGCCGCCGATTCACTGGCGACCCACACGCTTCGCATCGCACGGAACGAGGGCCACGTGGATTCGATGAGTACGGTGATTGATGGAGCGAAAAGGGTGTTGGCGACGGTGGCTGAGCGCTGAGCGCTGAGCGCTTAGCGCTTAGCGATCCAGCAACTCCCTCCCCTCCTCCCTGAGCGTCTCCCGCAGCAGCATGCGGGCCTTCTGCCAGCCGCGCTGCACCGTCCGCTCGGAGACACCGCGGAAGGAAGCGATTTCGGCGAAGGTGAACCCGCTGAAGAAATGCATGTCCACCAGCTCGGCGAGTGACGGGTCCAGTTCACCCAGCGACTCCAGCGCCTCGCCGAGCGCCTCCAGGTCCACACCCGCATCGGCATCAGGCGACGGCGCCTCGTCACCCACCAGCGTGATCTCGACGTCTCGGCCCCGCTTCCGGGCCCGGCGCCGACGGGCAAAGTCGATGATCAGCCCCCGCATGGCGCGGGAAGCGTACCCGAAGAACCGGGCCTGGTCGGGGTATTCCGCCCCCGCCCCCTTCATGCTGAGCCACGCCTCGTGCACCAGCGTCGTGGCGCCCAGCGTCAGCCCGCCCCCGCCCCGCCGCAGGTGCCGCTCAGCCAGCCGGTGCAGCTCGGAGTACAGCAGGGTGAACAGTTCATCCCGCGCGGCAGGGTCGTTCCCCTGGGCCCGGCGGATGAGGTCGTCGAGGGGCATGGCTGAATGTAGGCGGGAAGACGGGAAGGCGGGAAGGCGGGAAGTGCTATCTTTCGCGCTCCATGGCCTCGAAATCGCCCCAACTTCCCGACCTCCCGTCTTCCCGCCTTCCCGCCTTCATCTTCATCTTCATCACC
>CBINCZ010000124.1:0-6758 GCA_966249295.1 uncultured Gemmatimonadales bacterium | reverse complement strand
AGTGCACCCGCACGCTGGCATCCCTCCACCCACGCGGCGACACAGGCGCCGACCCACGCGGGATCCTCGCCAAACGCCCGGGTCTGGACGATGGGATTGTCGGGTTCGGCATCGAGGTCGGCCACCGGCGCGAAGACCCAGTTGATGCCGACGCTTAGCGCATCGCGCGCCGTAGCAGCGCCCGCCCGCCGGACCGCGTCGAGGTCGTCCAGCGATCCGAGCGCGCGGGGCGGCGGCAGTTCCTGCAGCCCGGCAAACTGCTGACCGGCGCCGCGTTCGAGATCTGATGCAAAGAGAAGCGGACGCGGGACGCGGGACGCGAGATGCGAGGTGAGCCGATGAACTTCCTCCGCCGGTCCGCCGAAAAAGATGAAACCGGCCACACCCAATTCCAGCGCCTGGTCGATGAGCGGCACCTCATGCTCGAACCCCGTATCGCGCTGCCAGCGCAGCGCCGGCATCAGGAGCCGCGCGAGCGGACGCGTCATGGCAGCGTCACCGAGCCCAGCACCCGAAGTCCCGCTGCGCCGGTTGCGGCCGGCAGGTTACCGGGCTGGCCGTGCACCGTCAGGTGGCCAAGGAGGGCGAAGGCGGCAGCCTCCTTGGCGTCGCCGTCGAAGAAGAGTTCATCAAACTTGCGGATCGTGACCGGCTCGCCACGCCCCTGCTCCAGACGCTGTCCCAGCGCGGCGATCACCCCCGGATGATGGGCGCCACCGCCGGAGACCACGATCTCGGCGGGCGGCGTCCAGCGAAGGATGGCATCGGCGATGCTGCGGGCCGTCAGCGCCACCGCCGTCGCCACAGCATCGGGGCCAGGTACTCGCTGCAGCAGCCTCGCTGCAAACGCCTCACCATAGCGCTCGCGCCCCGTGCTCTTGGGAGGCGCCTCGGCGAAGAACGGATCGGCCAACAGTTCAGCGAGCGCCGCTTCCTCCACCCTCCCGCTCCGGCTCACCTCGCCGTCGACATCATATGGCAGGTCGGGCCGCACTTTGCGGGCCAGTGCGTCGATGACCGCCATGCCCGGCCCGGTATCGAAAGCGAATGCGCCTTCGTCGTCCGCACGGTGCGGCACGAACGTGAGGTTGGCCATCCCGCCGATGTTGAGCAGCACGCGCGGGTGATCGCTCCCGAAGAGCAGGACATCCGCCATCGGCACCAGGGGCGCGCCCTGCCCGCCAGCCGCTACATCGCGCGCGCGGAAGTTGTGCACTACCCGCACGCCAAAACGCTCGGCCAGCACGGCGGGCTCGCCCAGCTGCCAGGTCACGAGCGGCGGCTCATGCCAGATCGTCTGGCCATGAAAGGCGATGAAGGCGAGTTCCGAGGCGGGACAGCGCCCGCGCTCGAGCACCTGCTGCACCGCGTCGCCGGCCCAGTGGGCCAGCTGCACGTGGAGGCGAGCCAGCTCGGCCGCACGCGCCGAGGTGATTGCGCGTGCGATGGCCTCGCGCTCATGCGGTTGATACGGACGGGTCACGAAGGCCACCAGCTCGAGATGGGTGGCGTCATGCAGGCGCACCAGCGCTGCATCCATTCCGTCGAGCGAGGTGCCCGACATGAGGCCCACCGCCAGCGTGGGATGCGGTGTCATGTGCCCGGCATCGGTGGAGGATCACCCACGATGGGGCGGAGCCTGCCCTCGTGTTGCTCCAGCAGGCGCTCGGCCTCGGCGGCGTCCACGCCCCGCCGCACCATCACGATCGCGAGCTTCACCCGCCCATCAGCGGCGTCGATGGCAGCGCGGGCGCTGGCGCGGTCGAGGCCGGTCGTCTCGATCACGATGCGCTCGCTCCGGTCCTTCAGCTTCTCGTTCCAGGCGCGCAGGTCCACCATGAGGTTGCCGTAGATCTTGCCGAGCCGGATCATCGCCCCGGTGGTGATGATGTTCAGGATCATCTTGGTTGCCGTGCCCGCCTTCATGCGGGTCGAGCCGGTCACCACTTCCGGCCCCACCGCAGCAACGATGCACACATCACACAGCTCGCGCATGTCCGCTGGCGGCTCGGAGCAGGTGAGAAACCCTGTCCGCGCACCCAGTGTCGCGGCTTCTTCCAGCGCCGCGTGCACGTAGGGCGTGGTGCCGCTGGCAGCGATACCCAGGACGAAATCGCTCGCGCCGATCTTGAGGTTGCCGATCGCTTCCCTCGCGGCGTCGGGATCATCTTCGGCCCCTTCAACCGAGCGGCGGAGCGCCGCGTCGCCGCCGGCGATCAGGCCCTGCACCAGGTCGGGTGGCGATCCGAAGGTGGGCGGGCACTCGGTGGCATCCAGCACGCCGAGACGCCCGCTGGTCCCGGCGCCGACGTAGATGAGGCGGCCACCAGCCCGGAAGGCAGCTTCGGCGAACTCGAGCGCCCGCGTCACGTCTTCGGCGGCCTCCGCCACAGCCCCCGCCACGCGCGCATCCTCGGCGTTGATCAGGTCCACGATCTCGCGGGGCGATGCGACATCGATGCGCTGGGTGCGCGGGTTGCGCTGCTCAGTGAGCCGTCTCTCAGGTACGGTATTGGCCATGGATCGGGGTCAGAGGGTGTGCCAAGGAGCGGGCGACGCTAAATTAGGGGCCGCAGAGCGGCCGGAGCAACCGTGGCCCGCCTCCTGTCCCCCCTCCCATCCACAGTTCGCGAGGTGCCCGTGCTTCGTCGCCTGTTGATTTCGTTGTGCATCGTGCTGGCGCCAGCCTGCGTCAGCAACGCCGGCAAGAGCAGCACGTCCGGGGCAGGGTCCGGCGCCCAGGGAATGAGCTCGGCGTGGCCGCTGAGCGGCAAGTCCCGCGTGGTCGAGGGCACCCACGCAGTGGTGGTCTCGGGCAACGAAATCGCGAGCCAGGTGGGGCGCGACATCCTGCAGAAGGGCGGTAACGCCGTGGATGCCGCGGTGGCGGTAGGGTTTGCCCTCACCGTGGTGCATCCGGAAGCCGGCAACATCGGTGGCGGCGGGTTCATGGTCATCCGGCTCAAGGATGGCGGCGTGTACACGCTGGATTACCGCGAAGTGGCGCCGGGCCGCTCAACTCCTGACATGTACGTGGACCTTCGCGGCAACCCCACGGAGCTGAGTATCGTGGGACATCTTGCCGCCGGCGTGCCGGGTTCAGTGGCCGGCATGGCCGAAGCGCACCGCCGCTTCGGAAAGCTCCCCTGGCGTGATGTCGTCGAGCCGGCAGTTCGGCTGGCCTCGGACGGGTTCACGGTCGATTCCTTCCGTTTCCGGTCCATCGAAGGCTCGCGCGAGCTGCTCTACCTCTTCCCCGCCTCGCGCCGGAAGTTCCTCCCCGACCACGGCCACGCGCCCCAGCCCGGCACCGTCTGGCGCCAGCCGGACCTGGGCCGGACACTCGCGGCCATCCGGGATCGTGGGCGCGACGGGTTCTACAAGGGTCCCGTGGCCGACCTGATCGTGAAGGAAATGGAGCTGGGCGGCGGGCTGATCTCGCACCAGGACCTGGAGAATTACAAGGCCATCTGGCGCGATCCCGTGAAAGTCACCTACCGCGGTTACACCGTCTACTCCATGCCGCCGGCATCATCCGGTGGCGTGACCATGGGCGAGATCCTCAACATCATGGAGGGGTGGCCCACCTTGCCGGCGTTCGGCACCGGTGAGCTGCTGCATCGGGAGACCGAGGCCATGCGGCAGGCCTTTACCGATCGCAACATGTACCTGGGTGATCCGGCCTTCCTCGACATGCCGCTCGACCGACTGCTGTCCAAGGCATATGCCGACTCCATCCGCTCTACCGTCGGCGAGAAGGCGGGCACCACGGCAAAGTTCGACCCCAGCCTCCCCACCGGCAGTTCCACTACCCATTACAGCGTTGTTGACGCGGACGGCAATGCGGTGAGCACCACGACGACGCTGAACAACAGCTACGGGAGTGGCGTAACCGTGACTGGCGCCGGCTTCCTGCTGAATGACGAGATGGACGATTTTGCGACCGCGCCCGGCAAGCCCAACATGTTCGGGCTGGTCCAGGGCGAAGCCAATGGCGTGGAACCTGGCAAGCGCATGCTCTCGGCCATGACGCCGAGCATCGTGCTCGATTCGACCGACAACCTGTACATGGTGGTCGGCACCCCGGGCGGTCCCCGGATCATCACCATGGTCTATCACGTGATTTCCAACGTCATTGACCACCACATGTCCCTGGCCGATGCCGTGGCAGCGCCGAGAATGCACCACCAGGCCCTGCCGGACGTGGTACGGCTGGAACGGAACGGGTTCTCCGAGGCCACCATCGCCGACCTCAAGGAACGCGGCTACGACGTCCAGGAAGGCGGCTATTCGGGCGACGTGGAGGCGATCATCCGGACCGCACAGGGATGGGAGGGTGTCAGCGATCCGCGGTATGGTGGGGGTGGAGCGGCGTATTGAGCTGAGAGCTGCGAGCTGAGAGAAAAAACAACCCTCCCGAGTTCCGGGAGGGTTGTTCGCATAGAGCTCACAGCTCACAGCTCTCAGCTCTCAGCTCCTCGAAAACGTATCGTTCAACGTGATCGTCACGGTGCTGCCGACCGGGAGGACCACGTCACGGTCCTTGGTCTCGACCGCGCGCTGTGCGCCCACCGCTCCGCCGATCACGCCGCCGATGACGGCGCCCTTGCCGCTACCGCCGAGCACCCGGCCTACCACCGCACCGGCTGCTGCACCGGCACCGACCTTGGCCGCGTCGTTGGCGTCCACCTTCCGTCCCTCGAGGTGGGTATCCAGTCCGGATACGCCGCCCGACAGGTCATAGGCGGTGCCGTTGATGGATACGCTGGTGGCCGCCAGGGTCAGCGTGCCGGTGTTGTCGCTCTTGCTGTCGGATGGCTTGATGGCGGTGATCCGGAGGGTGACCTCCGAACCGGCCGGAATCACCACACGACCCGATCCGTCCTTGACGTCATTGGCCACCTTGGCCGTCACGGTCTCGCCCACCTTGTTGGTGGCGGAGCTGATCGGGCTGGAGGTGCTGGCGGCGAAGGACTCGCCGGCGGCCAGCGTCCGGGTAGTGGACGGCTTGGGAGCCGCCGGCTGCGACGCCGTCGGCTTGGGCGACGGAGGAGTATTGGGCTTGGTGGAGCTGGTGGCCGGGGCGGACGGGGCGACGGCGGTGTCCGACGGCTGGTCATTCAGCGCCGCCGACGTGTCCACCGGTGCCATCTGCAGGTCCCGGTTGAGGCTGTCCGCGACCGCAGTGTCGCTGCGGTCCCCGCCGGAGCACGCCGCGATGGCGACGGCCCCGATCAATGCCAGCATGGTTCTCGACATCCATTCCTCCTGACGTGTGTTGGCTTGCCTGACGTCGTGATTCATTGGACATTCCGGGCACGATGCGTGCCCTCCGTGCTCTCGTTCCCTATCTCCGGCAATACCGCGCGATCTACGCCTGGGGCCTCCTGCTGGTCGTGCTCTCCAACCTGTTCAGCACGCTCGGGCCGCACTTCCTCCAGCGCGGCATCGACGTCCTCACGCGCGGCGGGCCCTTCTCAAATGTACAATCGGCCGCCCTGCTCATGCTTGGGGTGGCGGCCGTCGGTGGCCTGGCGCGGTACGGCATGCGCGAGCTGCTCAACAGCAGCAGCCGGCGTGTGGAGTACGACCTGCGCAACCGGCTCTATGCCTATCTACAGGGCCAATCCGCAGAATTCTATGACCGGTACCCGACCGGCGATGTGATGGCGCGCACAACCAACGACCTGCTGGCCGTGCGCATGGTGGCGGGGCCGGCCCTCATGTACCTGGCCGACACGGTCATACGGTCGCTCATTGTCGTCCCCGTCATGGTGCATATCAGCCCGCTGCTGAGCCTGCTGGCGCTGGTGCCATTGACTGCACTCCCGGTGGTCATGTCCCGTTTCGGCCGAGCCATCCACCGCCGAAGCGAAACGATCCAGGCCCAGTTCTCCGACCTGACCACCCACGCCCACGAGAACCTCTCCGGCGTCCGAATCGTGCGTGCCTATCGCCAGGAGGCAGCAGAGGAACGGCACTTCCGCTCCCTCAACGAGGAATACACCCGGCGCAATCTGTCACTGGCGCGGATCCAGGGCATGTTCCATCCGCTGCTCGCGATGCTGGGCGGCCTCGGCATGGTGGCGCTGCTGTACGTGGGTGGTCGGCTGGTGATCACGGGCGTCGTGTCGGTGGGCGAATACGTTGCCTTCGGTGTCTACCTCGCCATGCTCATCTGGCCGATGATCGCGCTGGGATGGGTGGTGAACCTGGTGCAACGGGGTGCAGCTTCGATGGGCCGGATCAACGCCCTGATGGACGAACCTGTCGCCATCACGTCGCCGGAGCAACCGGTTCCCTTGCCGGCAGCCAAGGGCGGACGCCGGGTCGCCTTTGAGGGCGTCTGGTTCCGGTATCCTGCGGCGAAGGACCGGGGCTGGATCCTGCAGGATATCACCTTTGATCTGCCAGCCGGAGGGTCGCTGGCCATCGTGGGCGCCACGGGTGCGGGCAAGACCACGCTCGCCGAGCTGCTGGTGCGCGTCTACGACGCCGACCGCGGCCGCGTGACGCTCGACGGCATGGACGTGCGGGATCTCGCGTTGGCGGAGCTGCGGCGGAACGTCGGTTTCGTGCCGCAGGAGACGTTCCTCTTCAGCGACACGATCCGCAACAACATCCTGCTGGGCGCACCGGATGACGGGCGGCTGGAGCGGGCCGCCGAGGTCGCGCAGTTCAGTGAAGCTCTGCCGCTCCTGCCCAACGGCTACGACACCATGCTGGGTGAGCGCGGCGTCAACCTCTCCGGCGGCCAG
>CBINCZ010000123.1:0-6793 GCA_966249295.1 uncultured Gemmatimonadales bacterium | reverse complement strand
TCGACTGGTTGAGCCGGGCCATGCCCTCCTTGCTGAGCAGCACCTTGAGCTGCGCCGCGGTCAGATCGTCTTGCACGTTCTTCGCATACGCGACGAGCATATAGAAAGTCTCCTCGCCCGGATGCCAGTAATAGAGGATGCGCACCCCGCCGCGCTTCCCGCGACCACTGCCCGCCCACCGGACCTTCCGAAGGCCGCCGGAGCCAGGAATGAGCGCTCCCTGTTCGGGCCGGAGCAGGAGGGCTACCTGCAAGGCGCGATACGCCTCGTCTGTCAGGACACCCCGCACGCTCGCGGTGAACACCGGGGTCTCGACGAAGCGCATGGAGAAAGGTACGCCAATGGCGTAGGTCGGTCAAGGGCGGGTGTTGCCTAATCAGCATTCGATGGCAAGCCGACAAGCTTCCCATATTACGCCGCGCAGTCTAATCCGGAAAGACTGCGTCAGCGCAGTGCGAATAGCCACAGTGTCGAGCATGACGCGCGCAACAACCCACTCGCATGCAGCACTTTCCCTGCCTTGGCTACCGTAACTCCTTGCCGCCCCTCATATTCGCGTCGCAGCCAGCGCGTCTTAGACTGCGAGCGGTCTCTTGCGCCCGACGCTCGTCGCCCGACGACCAATAGCCAGCAGCCAGCAGCCAGCAGCCAACAGCCAACAGCCAGCAGCCAGCAGCCAACAGCCACCAGCCCACACCCCAAATACATTCCCTCTGACGGCCCCGCCCACAGCCGCCAGGAGGTCACATGACCGGCGTCACAACCCACGACATCTTCGGCGACGCCGAAGAAGCCCAACCCGCCACCACCGGTTCCTACGGCCAGGCTCCCACCGGATTCCGCCTCCCCGAGGACACCCGCCTGGGCCACGTCGCGCTCCAGGTCGCCGACCTCGACCGCTCGCGCTCCTTCTACCAGGAAACCCTCGGGCTCGCACTGCTGAGCCAGGACGGCCGCCGAGCCGTGCTGGGCACCCACGGCGACAACCGCCCGCTCGTGGAGTTGATCGAAAAGCGCGGCGCCGCGCCCTCACCCCATCGCGGCCGTCTCGGTCTCTACCACTTCGCCATCCTGCTTCCCGATCGCGCTGCCCTCGGCCGATTTCTCCGGCACCTGGACGACATCAACGCCCGCATCGGCGCAGCCGATCACCTGGTGAGCGAGGCCCTCTACCTGCAGGATCCCGACAATCTCGGTATCGAGGTCTACGCCGATCGGCCACGTAATACCTGGCGACGCCTGGGGCGGGAACTCCTGATGGCGAGCGACCCGCTCGACATGCCCGGTCTCCTCGACGCCGCCGGCAACAACCGATGGGCCGGGATGCCCGAAGGCGCCACCATGGGACACGTGCATCTCCATGTCGGTGACCTGAAGGAGGCGTCGGCGTTCTATTCCGATGCACTCGGGTTCGACCGCATGGTCTGGGAATACCCCGGCGCACTTTTCCTCGCCGCCGGCGGCTACCATCACCACCTCGGCACCAATACCTGGGCCGGCCGAGGGGCGAGTTCGCCGTCAGCGGAGGACGCGCAGCTGCTGGAATGGAATATTGAATTGCCCGGCGCCGATGCCGTCAGCGCCTCGGCGGCAAGTCTCGAGCTCGCCGGGTATGCAGTGGACTGGGATGACGCACAATCACAATCCGGCTACGTCACGCACGATCCCTGGGGCACGCCGCTCCACGTGCGCGATCTTGCCAGGTAGGCAGGGCGAGCAGGATGGCGAAACGAGGCGATGCCCGCGAGTCGTCATTCCAGCGAAAGCTGGAATCCATGAGGGCTCACCCATGCTGATTCATCGCGCTGGGCGCGTCAGCCGACGCGAAGTGCCATTCGCTAACCTCTCATGGATTCCCGCTTGCGCGGGAATGACGGCCTTTCGCCGAGCCGTTGAAGCGATCTCAAGCAGGAGGATCAGATGAAACGGAACAACACCACCAGCGAGAACGATCTCGAGCGCGTCTCGGAGGAAGTGGCGGGACGCCTGGCAACTCTTGGCATCGAACTGAACGGGCGCGAGACGCCGGAGGAGCTCACCCGCATCTCCGACGCTGTCGAGCGCTTCGAGGCAGCGGTACTGTCGCGCGGCGGCGACCTGATGATGGACGAACCCCCACCCGGCTCACCGCCGCAACCCGACGACCCCCACTTCGCCCTGCCCAGCCGCAGCCCTGACGAAAGCGTCGCCAGCTACCTCGCTCGGCTCGAGCGGGTGACGGAGAGTGTGTTGAGTCATAAGAGGGAGTGAGCTGCGAGCTGCGAGCTGTGAGCGAAAATGGCCCCGCGCGCGTGAATCTGGTGCTGCGGGTCACGGCCCTCTTGCTTAGCGTGTCGGGCAGGAGGAGCCCATGCCGAACTACAAATCGCTGCAGGTGACGACGCACGCGCTCGACATCGTCGAGGATGTGTACCACGCCACGAGATGCTTTCCGTCGGACGAGCGCCATGGACTTTCGAGCCAGATGCGGCGGGCGGCAGTCTCGATCGGGGCGAATATTGCAGAGGGCGCCGGGCGTGGAGGAGATCGGGAATTCGCTCGCTTCCTCCGAATCGCGCGCGGTTCCATTCATGAACTGGAATTCGAAGTGCTCACCGGTTTCAAACTCGGGATCCTCAGCAAGGACATCGCGGAAGAGCTGCAGGAGAGTCTCGAGGAACAAAGTCGCATGCTCAGCGGGCTGATTCGCAAGCTCTCGTCCAGCTCATAGCTCGAAGCTCACAGCTCGCAGCTCATAGCTCACCACAGGCCACCTCCCATACGTGTCCATCCGGATCCTGGAAATACCCTGAGTATCCGCCCCAGAATGCCTTGGCAGCCGGTTTCAGGATCGTAGCGCCGGCGGCCGCCGCCTGTGCCATGACAGCATCCACCTCTTCCTTGCTGTCGACGTTGTGGCCGATGCTGAACTCGGTGGCACTTCGTGCGCCGACCGGAAGTCCGGTGTCATGCGCCAGACTCGTCCTGGGCCATACCGCGAGCTTGAGCCCCGGCTGCAACTCAAAGAACGCCACCGCGCCGTGCTCGAATTCGGTGCCGACGATGCCCTTGGTTGGCAATCCCAGCCCGTCGCGATAGAACCGAACCGCGCGCTCCAGGTCGTCGACAGCAAGGGTGAGAAGGGTGATGTGGGGGTGCATTGTAGGGGTTAGGGGTTAGGGGTTAGGGATTTGGAGTTAGGGACCAGGGGTTAGGGACCAGGGTTGAGAAGTAGAGCTCACGCCCCTAGCCCCTAGCCCCTAGTCCCTAATCCCTCTCTCCAAAAAACTCCGACCTCACCCTCCCACTCACCCACCTCAACTTCACCGCGTCCCGCAGGACGCGGCCGGGGCGGCGGAGGGCCTGGGTGCTCAGAAAGTAGGTATGCAGGAGGCTGGGGGCTGTGCTGTGCGACACGGGATGCGCCACCCGGTAGATCGCGCCTCGGAACGGCAGCGACTCCAAGGGTGTACCGCCGTCCGCGAGGGCATCGGCAATGCGCAGGTGACTGCCGAGCATCGCCTTGATCCACTCGCAGTCGGCCTCCTCGAAGCACGTGGGCAGGCCATAGAGATCCGACCTGATGATCAGCGACGTGCCGCAGAGTCGATTGAACTCATCGTGCTGCAGCAGGAGCCGGCCGCCGTCATTCCAGATGTACCCGCGATTGATGACCCATCCGTTCGCGTCGGCGTTGGCGGCGCAATGCTCCACCAGTCGGGCGCTCACGAAGTCGTCGTCGTCCACGATCATGAAGAAGCGGCTGCCCCGCGCGCGCAGCATGCCCTTGAGCACCCGCCGTCCCTTGTCGAACCGGAATGCTTCGAGGAATTCCTCCAGCTCGGCGCCGCCCCGCTCATGCATGTCGTTGGGCGGGAAGGTCACCCGCTCGACCTCGAACCCCGGCGGCAGGTCGGGCAGGTCGGCGTGCTCATTGGCCACGATGACGGCGCGCCAGTCGTTATGCGTCTGATTGGCGATCGAGGCCATCGTCTGGGTGAGGTTGGCCTTGAGCGTGGCCCAGTCGCGGGCGTTGTCCTGGTGGCGAACCGGGATGACGAAGGTGACCAGTGGCGTCATGCACCTACCCGCTGGTTCGCCTGCTCGCGTGCCCACGCGATGCCGTCGTCGAGTGAGGCCGCGAGGTAGGATATGCCGCTGCCGCCGGTAAACGCGCTCATGAAGTTCCGCACCTTGCCGTAGCTGTTGTCGAGCACCGCGTGGGGCCGCCCCAGCATCAGTGAGACAATATGCACGTGCAGCCGGTCCGTCACGATGGCGCGCGCGCGCGAGAGCTGGCGGACGCCGCGCCGGAAGCGCTGCCAGGCGACCGCATCCAGCATCCGGAGCCGCCGCTTGGCCGGCTGGAACGCGAGCAGCGCCGAGGCAGTACCCCGAAGCCTGGCGACGCGGACCGGCATCCTTGGCTCCTCGATCCAGTCCTCGACCGGCACATCGGCCCACGCCGAGCCGTCGCCCCGGTCCGCCATCTTTTCCTTGTCATCTCGGAGCATCGCCAGCACCGGAAAGCGGGCCGGCTCCGGCTCGACCTCGCCGAGGTAGCAGGCCATGTCGGGACAGAGGCGCACCTCGCAGTCGAAATGCCTTTCCGCAAAGTGCTTTGATGCCTCATCCCGCACCAGCAGGACGAAGTTCCTGTGTCGCCCGATGACGCGCGCGGTCTCCTCGGCGCGTGCCGGCGAGTCATAATGAATGGACTGGGGAAACTGGATCACCTGGCGATCGGGACACTGCTCCAGCACCCGCTCCCGGAAATCCTGGTGTGCCACCCAGAGATCACCGAAGTTGCCGCCGCCCTGCACGAAGATGGGGCCCTCCGGCATGAGACGGTCAAGATCCCGTGGCGAGAAGTCGTCGATCCGTGAGACGTAGGCGGGTAGCTTGCCGTAGTGGTCACGCAGGTAGGCCATCTGTCCCAGCCAGATGGCGGAGTCGCCGACATTGCGATAATCGGGAAAATCGAGGACGGCCAGCGGCCCGTCAGCAGGAACGAGGTCCTTGAGGCAGGCGTGGATCTGTTCCTTGAGGCCGGCCAGCAAAGCAGTCCTGGATTCAGGCATTAGGGAGGATCGAGGGTCGAGGGGTCAAGAGTCGAGGGCACCGAAACTTACCCCGTCCCAACTTCAGCGAAAGCACCCCCTTTCCTGACGTCCCGGGCTGGCCCTGTTCTCGATGTTCCAACCCGGGCTTTTTCACCGCAGCCGGATCCAGAACCCCGGTATCGGCTCCGCGGTCACCGACTCACCGATTGCGCTCTCCCGCCCGAAGCTCGATGCTGACGAGTTGCGGAGTACGCCGGTCCGGTCCCCCGCACCATTCGGGTGATTCCGTGTCTCACTCATGAACAATACGTCACAGATGTGACTGTACCGGGTTGACGAGTATGGTGAGCAACTCCAGCTTGGAAAGTTCACCAAGGACGTCATCATGACGACCCATACGATCGAGGCCGAACTGCTGGAACTGGAGCACAAGTTCTGGCAGGCGATGAAAAACCAGGACGCCGATGCGATGGTGGAGCTCACGGACGAGCACTGCCTGCTCGGCGGTGCCCAGGGCGTGCAGCTGATCCCGCGAGATGCGCTCAGGGAAATGATGAAGAAACCGAACTGGACCCTCACGAATTACGAGATCTCCGGCGAGCCCCAAGTCCACCAGCTGAGCGATGATGTCGCCGCTGTGGGGTATGAAGTGCAAGAGGAGCTCACCGTGGATGGCACGCCGGTGAAGCTCGACGCCATCGAGTCATCGACCTGGGTGCGCCGCAATAATCACTGGCTCTGCGCCGCACACACCGAAGCCATCAAGGGCGACCCGTTTGGTCGGGATCGGAAGTGAGCGGTGAGCTGTGCGCTTAGCGCTTAGCGCTCAGCGCTCAGCGCTTAGCGCACCGCGCACAGCTCCTAAAGCCCTTCTCATCCGCTCTTCACGACCCTTGCGCCCTCCCGTTGCCAGATTCTTCCAGCCCTGGCCTTCGGGAGCGCACACATGGCAACGGCACTCTTCACCACCTACCCCGCATCCCTGGACATCGAATACCCCGACCGGGAGCTCAACCGGGTCACCAGCTTCTTCCGGCCGCTCGCGGCCCTGCCGGTCATGATCCTGCTCGGCTTCCTGTCCGGCGCCACCATCCGGGTCGGTGAATCGGAATACTGGTTCGGCACCGGCGGGATCGTGGGTGCCGCCACCGCGCTCATGCTGCTCTTCCGGCAAAAGTACCCGGTCTGGTGGTTCGACTGGAATGTGGAACTCACCCGGTTCAGCACCCGGGTCATGGCCTATCTGGCGCTCCTCACCGACGAGTACCCGTCCACCGAGTACGAGCAGGCGGTGCACATCGACATCTCCTATCCCGATGCCGCCACGGAACTGAACCGCTGGCTGCCGCTGGTCAAGTGGCTGCTGGCCATTCCCCACCTGATCGTGCTCAGCGTGCTCACGGTGGCAGCCGTCGTGTGCGTGATCCTGGCGTGGTTCGCGATTCTTTTCACCGGGCGCTACCCGCGCCCCCTCTTCGATTTCATCGTCGGTGTTTTCCGCTGGTGGCTGCGCGTCTCGGCGTATGCCCTCCTGCTCACCACCGACCAGTATCCCCCGTTCTCACTCCGGCCCTGAGGTCACCATGGAGAAGATCAGGATCGAGCAGCACAGCGGTGCCGGACTCCTCTGGCTCACCGGCTGGCTCTTCACCATCGGCTTCCTGCATGCCGGTTTCTGGAAAGGCGTGCTCGCGCTGTTCGTGTGGCCGTACTACATCGGGGTGTTTGTAGCGGGCAAGGTGTGATGGGCG
>CBINCZ010000122.1:0-6839 GCA_966249295.1 uncultured Gemmatimonadales bacterium | reverse complement strand
GGCGTAGAAGATGAGCTGGGCAAAGATCACGTAGTCCAGCAGCTGGTTGTAGGTCCCGCTCAGGCAGAGCACCGAGGCCCACACGCACTGGGTCCAGAGGCTGAACGCCGGCGTGCGGTACTGGTCGTTCAGGACCCCCGCCTTCCGGAAGAACAGCTTGTCCTCGGCCATGGCGAAGAACACCCGGGGACCGGCGAGCACCAGGCCCGCGTTGCAGCCGAGCGTGGAAATCACGATGGCCACCGCCATGATCGCGGCACCCACCGAGCCGAACATCGCCGCCATCGCGGCCGACCCGACCCGGTCCTGCGAAGCGTACTGGATGCCCCGCGCGAGCGTGGTGGTGCCGTTGGGATCACCGTGGAAGGGCAGTACGCTCAGGTAGCTCAGGTTCGCCAGGATGTAGAGCAGGGTGACCAGCATGGTGCCCAGCGCCAGCGCGCGCGGCAGGTTGCGGGTGGGATTCCTCACCTCAGCGGCGGCGAAGGTCACGTTGTTCCAGGAGTCGCTCGAGAAGAGCGAGCCCACCATTGCTGCGCCCACCGCCGGCGCCATGGCCAGCGTCCAGTTCCCGGTGCCCCAGAAGTTGCCGAAATTGGCGGCGATCACGTCGGCATTGCGGAAGATGCTGATGCCCAGCACTACCAGCAGCACCAGCACACCCACCTTGATGATGGTGAGGAACGACTGGATGCCGGCGCCCAGCCGCACGCCTCGCACGTTGATCCAGGTGAGCACGACGACGCTGATGATGGCGAGGATCCGCTGCGGCGACACGCCGATCTCGATGGCCGACGTGGCGCCCGGCATGTGCAGGGTGCCGAGGTGCAGCATGACCGTGTCGGTGAGCGACGGGACGAGCACCGCGAGATACTTGGCGAACGCCACCGCCACGGCCGCGATGGTGCCAGTCTGCACGACGGTGAAGAGGGTCCAGCCGTAGAGGAAGCCCAGCGCCGGCGTGAGCCCGTCACGCAGGAAGACATACTGTCCCCCCGCGCGCGGCATCATGGCGGCGAGCTCGGTGTAGGAGAGCGCCCCCGCGAGGGTCATGATGCCGGTGACCACCCACACCAACATCAACCCGCCCGGCCCCCAGCCATCCATCTGGCGGGCGATGTCGGACGAGACGATGAAGATACCCGAGCCGATCATGGTGCCCACGACCAGGGAGATGGCCTGGAGGGGACCGATGCCGCGGACGAACCGCTCCTCCTGCGGCGGGGCTTCGACGGTGCTGGTCATGTCGGGAATTGGGTGAAGGTTGGGGATCAGGGATTGGACTCGGGACTCGGGACGCGGGACTCGGAAGTCAGCGCATGCCCCGTCTCGCGCCCACCTACCGCGTCTCGCGTCTCGCGTCTCGCGTCTCTACAGGTAACGCCGGCGCACTCCCGCTATCCACCACCTTCACCGCCTCATCCACCACGGCCTGACCGGCGGCGGCGAGGCCCTTCATCACCTTGGCGGCGCCGTCCACGAGGCCCATGGTGCCGCTGATGGCCTTGACCGGCAGCTTGCCGGCCCGCATGGTGTCCTCGACCGCGTCGGACAGCCGCGCAAAGATGCCGGTGGGGCGCTGGCGTTCGGCGTACTTGCTCTCGAGAAACTCCACGTAATCCAGCACCTGGTACGCGCGCTCGTCGCTGAGCGTGTCGAGCGCACGCAGGATACGTTGCCTGAGAAGATCGTTCATGGGTCGCTCCTGACGATGCAATCTGGCGCCAAATACGTCCGGCCGCCAGCGGGGAGCTGAGAGTCAAGAGCTGAGAGCTGAGTGCCGGGCGACAGTACCGCTCTCAGCTCTTAGCTCTTAGCTCTTAGCTCTTAGCTCTTGGCTCCTAGCTCTCAGCTCCTAGCTCTCAGCTCTCAGCTCTCACCTCTCAGCTCCTCACGCCTCACTCACCAGCTCCCCCGGCCCACCACCGCGCTTCGCGCGCGACCCCGGTCCCAGCAGGGCCTTGAGCGCCGGCGGGGCGATGAGCGTCGTGACCATCACCATGAGCATCACTGCGCTGAAGAGTGACGCATCCAGCACGCCGGCAGCGAGACCGGTCTGCGCAAAGATCAGTCCAACTTCTCCCCGCGGCACCATGCCTACTCCCACCACCAGCTTCCGGCCCCGGAACCAGAATGGCGCGTAGCCGGCGGCCACCTTGCCGATCACTGCCGCCACGATGAGGACGCCGCCCACCACGAGCGTCCGCCCATCGAGAAAGCTGCGCACATCTACTGCAGCCCCGACGGCCACGAAGAAGATGGGAACGAAGAACTGCCCCAGCCGCACGACGCTGTGCTCGATCGGCTTGGCATACCGGGTTGGCGCGAAGACCAGTCCCGCCGTGAAGGCACCAATGATCAGCGCCGACCCGACCGCGTCGGCGAGCGCGGCCAGCAGGAAGGCAATGACCAGTCCCATCATGCCGAGGGTGTGCGCACTGCCCACCTTGGCCAGCAGGCGGAAGAGCGGCGGTATGACGAGACGGCCCGCGATGAGCGCCACCGCCACAAAACCAAACGCCGTGAGGGTCGTGACCGAGACACCTCCAAGCGACAGGCTCTCGCCGGCCACAAGCCGGGCGACTACGGCCAGGATGATCAGCCCGACGATGTCGTCAATGACGGCTGCCCCGAGCACTACCTGACTTTCCTCGTCCTGAAGCCGGCCCAGGTCACTGAGCACCCGTGCCGTGATGCCCACCGACGTCGCTGTGAGCGCCGCCGCGGCCACCAGCGCCGGCAATGCACCAAGGCCGAGGATACGTTCCGCGACGAGCCCCAGCCCGAATGGCAACGCCACGCCCACCAGCGCCACGGTCGTCGCGGTGCCACCCAGCGAGAGCAGGCGCCGGAGATCCGTCTCCAGGCCGATCTCGAAGAGCAGGATGACGACCCCGATCTCGGCCATGATGTGCACGATCGGCAGGTCGGGATTCACGACGCCCAGCACCGATGGGCCCAGCAGCACGCCGGCGATCAGCTCGCCCAGCACTGCGGGCTGTCCCACCCGTTCCGCCAGCTCGCCGCAGAACTTGGCAGCCGCCAGCAGCCCCGCCAGCATGAGCAGGATCTGGGGCACAGAGAGGGTGCCGTCAGCTACGGCGGCCACGAGGTGCATGATCAGCGGGGTGCTTCGGGCGCGATGATGGAGACGAGTTCGACGACGGGTGTCGAGAGGAAGCGGCTCTTGGCTGCCCGGACCTTGGCCCTGATAGTGAGCTCAGCCAGCGCCGGCAGCGCCGCGACCCTGGTGGAGTCGTCACGCGAGAGCATGACATAGACAAAGCCCGGCTCTGGCAGCGGCCCGCGCGCCAGCATGTACGGCTGGCCCGGGGGCATTTCAGGCCGGAGCTCATCGGCGCTCGCGGTGGAGATGTACTGCACGCGCCATTCGACTTCCTTGCCGACATACCGATCCGGGTCGGCACGCACTTCGGCGGCGGTCACGCCCTGCGCCACAGTGTCGGACGCCACCAGGTCATCGGTCCGGACCCAGCCCTCCAGCTGGACCCGCGACCAGGGACCGGCGCTGCTCAGCACCCGCACCGGTGCGCCGGCCCGCAACGTGCCGGACTGTCCCGCGTCGGGTGAAGCAAGGAGTGCGGTGTTCCGCACCGCGGCCATCGGGCGGCCCTGCTCCTGCGGCGCGTCCTTCGGCGGAGCGGATGAGGTCGAGACTGGGCCGCCACTCGGCGCCTGCTGGTAGGCCTGGGCCTGCTCGGGCGCGGGCGACTTCGAAGCAACCGTCTTCGGCGCCGTCATCACCGCCTCTGCCGGCACCCAGACCACGCGTTCCACCCGGGTCCAGGTGCCGCGCGTCTCGAGCCGATTCAGGAGCATCCCTTCTTCCAGCTGCGCCAGCTCCTTGCCCGAAGGTTCGGAACGAAGGCGGACGTTGTCCGCGGTCACCACCACATCGAAGCCGTCTCGCGTATCGCGCTTGAGCAGCGAGCTGGCCACCCAGCCGCGCAGCCGCACCTGGCGCCAATTGCCCTTGCGGCCGGTGACGGCGAAGTCGGCGGTGGCAGTGGTGTGTGCGAGCAGCGTGCCATCCGGCGCCTTCCGGACGTCGGTGGCAAGTACGCGCGACGTGCCCTGGGCCGCGAGCGGCGTGGCCACGAGCAGAAGCGCCAGCACACAGGCTGGTAGGCGGCGGAAGGCGAAACTAGATTGCGGCGCGTTGGTCATCGTTTGTGATTGTAATTCCCCGGAGAATCATGTCCAAATCGCGGGCCCCCGTGGCGCTGATCGTGCTGGATGGCTGGGGTTACCGGCCCGAGCGCGAGGGCAACGCCATCGAGCTCGCTCGCACCCCGGTGTGGCACCAGCTCTGGGAACGTTGGCCGCACACCCTGCTGGACGCCAGCGGACTGGCCGTCGGGCTCCCCGCGGGCCAGATGGGCAACAGCGAGGTCGGCCACCTCAATCTCGGCGCCGGTCGCGTCGTGCCGCAGGACATCGTCCGTATTTCCCAGAGTATCGCCGACGGCAGCTTCTTCCGCCTCGAGCCGTTCCTGGCGCTGGGTGAGCATCTCCGTCGCACTGGCGGCACCCTCCATCTGGTGGGCCTGCTCGGGCCCGGCGGCGTACACGCCCTCGACGCCCACCTGCTGGGCTGCATCGAGCTGGGCCTCCGGCTGGACGCACCGAGGATCGCGATCCAGGGCTTCCTCGACGGGCGTGATACGCTGCCGGCCATCGGCGCCGAGGTGGTGCAGCGGCTGCTGGGCGACATGAAGCGCATCGCCGGCCCGCGCGCGGTGCTCGCCTCGCTCTGCGGTCGCTACTACGCGATGGACCGCGACAAGCGGTGGGACCGCACCCAACTTGCCTACGATGCGCTGGTGCGGGGCGAGGGCCGCCTGGCGACTGATGCCGTGCGTGCGGTGCAGGAGAGCTACGAGCAGGGCATCACTGACGAGTTCGTCAAACCCATCGTCATGCAGGGCGATGACGGCGGGGCCGTCTGCCCGATGCGCGACGGCGACGCGATGCTCTGCTTCAATTTCCGCAGCGACCGCATGCGCCAGATTGTCGCTGCGCTCATGATCGACGGCTTCAGCGGCTTTCCGGTGCCGGACCGGCCCAGGCTCATGGCTGTCACCATGACACAGTACAACCAGACGTTTCCCATCCCGCAGGCGTTTCCGCCCTTCAGCATGGCTCGCATCATGGCGGAGGTGCTGGCCGACCAGGGCTGCACCCAGCTGCGCACGGCCGAGACCGAGAAGTACCCCCATGTGACGTATTTCTTCAACGGCGGGTTCGAGACGCCGTACCGTGGCGAGGAGCGGATCCTGGTACCGTCTCCCAAGGTGGCCACGTACGACCTCGAGCCCGAGATGAGTGCGGCGGGCATCGCCGACACTCTCTGCCAGGCCCTGGAGCGCAGGACCCACGACTTCATGCTCTGCAACTTTGCCAACGCCGACATGGTGGGTCACACCGGTGTCATGCCGGCAGTCATCACGGCGGTGGAGACGATCGATGCGTGCCTGGGCCGGATCATGGCAAGCGCCGACAAGGTCGGAGCCTCGCTCTTCATCACGGCGGACCATGGCAACGCCGAGCTGATGATCGATCCCGGCACCGGCGGGCCACATACCGCCCACACCACCAATCCGGTACCCTTCGTATCGGTGCGCGGCGTGGAGCGGCTCCGCAGCGGCGGCGCGCTGGGCGACGTGGCACCGACGATCCTCAACCTGATGGGCCTCGAACAATCTCCCGAGATGACGGGCCGAGACCTCCGCGAGGGCTGATGCGCGCATTTCCCGTTTCGTTGCTCCTGCTTGCCGTTACGGCAGCGACAGCTTCCGCCCAGGTGGGGCATCCGCCGGACCAGAGTCCGTATCACGACATCTCCCCAGGCCACACGATCCTGCCCTTTGTGGGTTACGTCGGTGGCGGGGGCGGACCGCTAGGGGTCGGGCCGCATCACGGGATGGTCTATGGCGGACGTTACGACGTGCGCTCGAGCCAGAACATGGGGCTGGGCGTTTCAGTAGCCCAGGGCACGCTGGACCGGCTGATCGTGAATCCATTCGTGAAGCTGGCCAATCGCACCACCGGGCCGGTGGACCAGAAGGTGACCTTTGCCGACCTCACCATCCAGCTGAACCTCACCGGCGGGAAGACCTGGAACGGCATTGCGCCCTTCGTGGCGCTGAGCGGAGGCATGGCGTTCGCCCGCGATACGCCGGCGGACACCAGCGGCTACCGGTTCGGCAACAAGTTCTACGTCGCTCCCGCCATCGGCACGCGGGTCTTCCTCACCCGTCACCTGCTGCTCCGCGCCGACCTCCGGGGCAGCTTCTGGAAGCTGAGGTACCCGAACAGTTTCGCGGCCGAGCCGGTGGAAGAGCCGGGTACCGAGGAATCCAACGCGGTGCGGCCCGATGGCGACCTCAGCGACTGGGAGCTGACCCCATGGCTGGAGGTCGGGGTCGGGTATCTCGTGCGGTGGTGAGTGGTGGGCTCCGGCAACTCCCCCGTCCGTCCTGAGAAGCGCGGTGGCCGGCTTGGCGACGACGCGGTGGTGGAGGAAGTGCCGGTCTGGCTGGAGGTGAACGGCCGGCCCGCGGTCACCTGGATGTGCACACCGGACCTGCTGGAGGAACTCGCCGTCGGCTGGCTGCACGGCGAGGGGTATATCGGGTCTGCTTCCGAGGTGCAGTTGCGCCCCTGCGCCAGTGATCTCGGGTTCTGGGCCACCGTTCCCACCACCTCGGTGGACGCCGTCATGGGCGAGCAACGTCGCCCGGTGCTCGCCTCCGGCTGCGGCGCGGTCTCCACTTTCCTGGCCGACCCATCCACCGTGGCACCTGAGCCGCCGCGCG
>CBINCZ010000121.1:0-6893 GCA_966249295.1 uncultured Gemmatimonadales bacterium | reverse complement strand
GATATGTAATCTTGTGCGTGGCCTTGGGGAGTGACCTGAGGTTCTTCGGGCGCCAGACGCCGTGCTCATCACAGTCGGCCAGCAGCCGGGCCAATACCCTGGACGCAACCGGGGCCCAGGTGAGCGCGCCCATCCGGGCCATCAACTCGATGTAGTGAAGCGCCAGCGGAATGTCCTTGGCGTTGCCCCGCGAATCGGCAGCGATGGGATCGCCCAGAAGCAGGTGGGTCGGCTTGAGGTTCTTCCGCCCGAGCTTCACGGAGAACGCCTTCTTGGGCGCGGGCTGCGCGAGGTAGTGGCCCAGCCGCTCAGTGAAACCGGCCCGCTCGCGCTGGAGTGCCGGCATCGCCGCGATCATGGCGACCGAGTACCAGCTGGGTGGATACGCGTCGGGATGCAGGATGGTGCTGCTGCCGGAACGGACAAAGGGCTTCTCGGCCAGCGGGCTCCGCAGGAAGGCGGAAACGGCGCTGGCCACCCGGTGGCCGGAGCCCCGGAGCCGGGGGTCGTCGGCATAACCGGCTTCCGCCAGGGCGCAGGTCGCAGCCTCGCGCTCAGTCTCGCGGGCCCAGGCCACCACCGCCGGCTCCGTCTTCGCGGCCTTCTGGAACTCGAACAGCAGCGCTGGATCCTCGTCCCGGGTCAGGAGACGGAAGAGGATCCGGTCGGCCAGCTTGAAGGGGCGGGTGCCGTGGGGCCACGCGAGCTCCACCAGTCGTCGATACTGCGGGATGGTGCCGATGTCCTTGATGCCGTCGCGAGCGGACGGCGCCAGGCCCAGGAGGTTCTGGCCCCAGATGCCGGTGTCCTTCTGCTTCTTGACCACGGCCAGGGCGGCCTTGCTCTGAGTGACGGCGTCGTGGGCGGCCTGGGCCGCGGCGGGCTCAAACATGCCCGGCGGCGCCAGTTCCGTCATGGTGCGGTAGCGGATGGTCTCACCGGCGTATTGCAGCAACCAGGAGATCGGAATCCGATGCGCGGTCGGGAGTTCCAGCGGTGCCCCCGGCGTTGGGTGGGTTTAAACCGGGCGCAAGATACCATTCGCTGGGTGGAAGCGCCACTCGGGAAGGCATGGGTGGGCCTCGTGGCATGCTAAGAAGCTGAGAGTTAAGAGCTTAGAGCCAAGGCCTCGCAGCTGCTCGGCTCTCAGCTCTCAGCCCTTAGCTCATGACTGACCAACCAGTCAGTTCTTCCGTCTCGCCTCTCCCGCCTCCTTGAACTCCGACGTCGGTGACCAGGTGGGCATCCCGGTGGCGTCGGCCACCAGCAGGGCGGCGCGGGTGATCACCTTCATCTGCTGCACCGCGCCGGCGTAGTCGAAGCTGGGCAGCACCTCATCGCTGGGTTGGTGATAGCGATGTGCCGTGTAGTCCTCGGCGACCTGCTTGGCGTACGTCGCCGACCTCCCCACGAAGCGCGTGGGTCCCTCGATCGAGAGCGCCGGGACTCCGGCCCGGGCAAAGGGGAAGTGGTCGGAACGGAAGAAGGCGCCGGTCCGCAGCGCTTCCGGATTGACCGCGACGCTGAGTCCCTCCGCTCGTACCGCCTCGCGGAAAGTGACGCCGAGGGAGGACTGATCGAGCCCCAGGGCGCCGACATCGCGTGAGGCGCCATGGAGGTTCATCACGTCCATGTTGAGCACCCCGGCGATGTCCTTGAGGGGCATGGTGGGCCGGGCGGCAAACGCCGTCGAGCCCAGAAGTCCGGCCTCTTCCGCCGCAAAACCAATGAAGATGATGGACCGGTCGGGCCGCACCCCGGCACGAACCATGGCCTCCGCCACCGTCAGCACCGCTGCCGTACCCGACGCGTTGTCCTCAGCGCCGTTGTAGATCGAGTCGCCGTCCACCGGTGTGCTGATCCCGAAGTGGTCGTAGTGCCCGCCGATGATCACCGCCTCTGCCTTGTGGGGTCCGTAACCGGGCAGCCGTGCCACCACGTTGTCCGTCCCGGTGCGCTCCACCTTGCTCTCCACCGAGGCAGTTGCAGTTGCATTGAGGGAGACTGGCTGGAAGCCACGGCGTGCCGCTGTCCGGGTCAGCGAGTCGAGCCGGGCCGCTCCCCCCATCAGCTGCGCCGCGGCTTCATGGGTGAGCCAGCCCGCCACGACCAGGGGCCCGCTCTTTCGGGCGACCCGGATCTGCGGTCCCGACCAGGAGGACGACACCGTACTCCAGGGATAGGTGGCGCTCTCGTCGGTGTGAATCATCAGGATGCCGGCGGCACCCTGCCGCTCGGCTTCCTCGATCTTGTAGGTCCAGCGCCCGTAGTAGGTGAGCGTGCTCCCGCGGAACAGGGTGGAGTCCTGGAGGCCGGGGTCGTTCACCAGGGTCACCACGATCTTTCCCTTCACGTCCACGCCGGCGTAGTCGTTCCAGTTGTATTCCGGCGCCACGATGCCGTAGCCCACATAGACCAGCTCGCCGCTGGCCGACACGCTGCTGGTATCGTGCATGGACCAGAGCATGTAGTCCTTCATGTACGACAGTGTCTCGGTGGTGCCGTCATGCTGCACGGATAGTGTCGGCGAGGGCGTGAGCGAGATGATGGGCACATGGTGGTAGTAGGTGCCCGAGTCACCGGCGGGCTCGAGGCCGAGCCGTTCGAACTGGGCCTTGAGGTAGAGCGCCGCGAGCTTGCCACCGCGTGCCCCTGGCTTCCGGCCTTCGAGGAGGTCATTGGCCAGGAACTCGAGGTGCGCCTGCATCACAGTGCCGTCAACCGCACGGGCGGCGCGGGTGCCGTCGCTGACCTGCTGGGCGGAGAGAGGCACGGCAACGAGGGAGAGAGCGAAGAGAAGTTTGGTCATGGGGACGAGGGACGAGGGACGAGGGGCGAGGGACCAGAGGCTGCGCGCTCAGCAACCTACGACTTACGACCTGCGACTTTCGGCTACTGATACTGTATATACAACGGCGCCGGGAAGAGCCGGATCACCTGCTCCGGTGTCAGCATCGGCTTGTCGTTCTTGTAGAAGAGCTTGAACCCGGTGTACTGGACAGGGTACCGCTGGATCACGTGGCGCCAGGTGCTGCGCTTGAGCGAGGGCGGTCCGAAGCCATCCATGTCGATCACGACCTGGACATGGGGGTCGCGGATGATCTTCTCGGAATTGGTGAGCATGCCCTCGGTGAACCGATGCACCACCAGGACCTTGGGCGGGATCTTCGTCCGCTGCACGATTTCCGAGAGCATGCCGATGGCGTAGTTCACCTCGCTCGCGTCCATGGTGCCGATCTTCTTCCCTGGGCGCGCCCCACCCTTCATCGCAAACTCGGGATCCAGCGCCAGGTGGACGTAGGGGCGCTCGAGGTAGGGAATCAGCCTCGGCAGCTCCGCCTGCACCGTGCTCCGCCCCACCTGTACGTCCAGGAAGAGCAGCCACTGCCTCGACTCCGCCCAGCGGGCCACGCGTTCGATGAGACTGTCGGTCATCCGCAGGCGGTGCATCCCGTCACGTCCCTCGCTCCCCTGCGCCACGGTCACGATGAGATGCAGCGCCGGGATGACGGTCGTGGTGCTGTCTGCCTCGGCCCAGGTCTGGGCCGTGGAATCGAGCTGGGCCATCATCTGCTCGGGCGGCAACTCACCCAGGATGCCCATGCGGCGTGAGAGCGGATTGCCGTAGTACGCGATGATCCGATGCGAGGGAAGGAGCGAGCCGGGGAGCGGGGTGGGCGGCTTGGGCCACGGCACCGTATCGCTCGATGACAACGATGCCGAAGCCGACGAGGCACTTCGGCGCTTGCGCGCCTTGGCCAGGGAATCCGCCCGCCGGAGCGAGTCGGTGCGAATGCTGTCTGCCCGGATGCTGTCGGCGCGCTGGATGGCCTTGGCAATACTGTCCCGCCGGAGACTGTCCACGCGGATTGAATCGGCGACCCGGAGGGAGTCGGCGACCTGCTGGGCGCGGCGGGCTTCAGGGTTACAGCTGGCCAGAAGCAGCAGGACGCCAAGCGTGGAGCGCTGAGCGCTAAGCGCCAAGCGCTTAGCGTGCTGGCAATACATGCACTTCGATCCGGCGGTTCCGGTTCTGCGCCGCGGTGTCGGTGCCGCTTGTCAATGGATTCGAGTTGCCGTAGCCCTTGGCCACCAGCTGCTGGAGTGCCACGCCGCGGGTGATCAGGTAGCGGCGCACCGCCTCTGCCCGGAGCTGGGTGAGTGTCTGCGTCTCCCGTGCCGTGCCGTCGCCGTACGCGGCGATTTCCACCGTGACATCCGGATGCGCCGTGAGCAGCGAGGCCAGGGAGTCGAGCGCGGCCCTCCCCTCGGCGGGGAGGCGTGCACTGCGCGGCGCAAACTGCACGCCCGCCAGCACCTGGCTGCTGCCCGGGGTCAGCAGCCCGCCGCCCTCCGTGCCGGGCGGCACGCCGGGTGGGCAGCCGAACGCGTTCACGGTGGTGCCGGCCGGTGTTCGGGGACAGCGGTCCAGTCCATCGAGCACCCGGTCACCGTCTTCATCGCCCGGACAGCCAATCTGGTCCACACTGGCGCCCGCCGGCGTATCGGGGCAGCGATCGACGCCGTTGGCCACGCCGTCGCCATCGGAATCTTCCGGGCAACCCTTCTCGTTCACCGCGGCCCCGGCAGGCGTATCGGCACAGGCATCGAGCCCGTCGGGCACGTTGTCGCCGTCGGTATCGAGGGGACATCCTGCTTCGTTGACCTTGGCGCCAGCCGGCGTGGTGGGGCAGCGGTCGAGCCCGTCGAAGACGTCGTCGCCGTCGGTGTCGGTCGGGCAGCCGTCGCTGTCGGTCAGGGCGCCGAGGGGCGTGTCAGGGCAGCGATCGTCGATGTCGTAGACCCGGTCCTGGTCGCTGTCGGTGAGGGGCTTGCTGCCGAGCATGACACTGAGGCCCAGGTTCGCACCCATGTTGGTGATGCCGGTGGATGAACCGCCGACCGATGACGATGCATGGGTCGCGACACCCTCGAGCCGTACCATGATGGTCGGTGAGATGGCCAGCCGCGCGCCCGCGCCACCCTGAAGCGCCCCGGTTGAGCCGCAGGGGCCGAGAATGGTGCTTCCGGGGCACACGTCGGAATCGTACCGGGTGACACCGTAACCGACCCGCAGGAAGACCGAGCTGGCCGAGCCCAGGGGCAGATTGCCCAGGAGCGATCCCCCGTAGGTCTGCACATTCCACGGCGTCCGTGCCAGCGAGATGATCCTGGAGTCGGAGCCGTACAGGCCGAATTCGCCTTCGATCGAAAGATTCCGGTGAAGCCAGAGGCCCAGGCGTCCGACCCCGCCGAAACCTGCCTTGAGGTTGGTATTCCCGTCGAAATGGAGATAGCTGCCGCCTGCGCCGGCTTCAATCAGGTAGCGCCGCTGCTGGGCGCCGAGCGGTGCCGTGCCCGCCACCGCGAGGAGCAGGGCCAGTGAGGCACAACGGGAGAATGGCATGCGCCAATAGATACGACGGCCGGCGCACCGGGACAAGGCGACACCACCCTTGCCTCCCTTCCAGTGCGCACTACGATTCGGTCGGAGGCCGTCCGCAGTTACCACGTCGTGGGAGTTGCAGGAGACTTGTGAGCCGTTCATCACGATGCGCATAGCTATCTCCACCGGCGGGGGCGACGCCCCCGGACTTAACGCCGTCATCCGTGCCGTCGTGCTGAGCGCCCACCAGCGGGGCTGGCAGAGCTACGGCATCCTGCGAGGCTTCGAAGGCCTGCTCAGTTTCGACGGTGTCGTCGCACTCGGCCCCGCCGAGGTGCGCGGCATCACTCACCTGGGCGGCACCATCCTGGGCACCACCAACCGTGGCAATCCCTTCCGCTGGGTGGCCCGCGACGAATCCGGCGCGGAGTACGAGTGTGATCGGTCTGATGACCTCTGCGATGCCTTTCACGCCTCCGGCTTCGATGCGCTCGTGAGCATTGGCGGTGACGGCAGCATGCAGATTGCCCATCGCCTGGCCGAACAGGGGCTAAGGGTGGTGGGCGTGCCCAAGACGATCGACAACGACGTCTTTGGAACCCAGCGCACCTTCGGGTTCGACACCGCGGTGAGCACCGCCACCGAGGCGCTTGACCGGCTCCATAGCACCGCCGAAAGTCATGAGCGGGTCATGGTGGTGGAGCTGATGGGCCGTGATGCCGGATGGATCGCCCTCAATAGTGGCATCTCGGGCAGCGCCGACGTCATCCTGCTGCCCGAAATTCCTTTCGATATCGAGAAGGTCTGCGACAAGATCCGCCGGCGGGAGGCGGCCGGCCGGCACTTCAGCATCGTGGTGGTGGCCGAAGGTGCCTGCGCTCGCGGGGACAGCCCGGTCCTGGTGGAGCGCCGGGGTGTGGGCACGGTGGACCGGCTGGGCGGCATCGCAGGCCAGGTGGCCCACGCCATCGGGCAGCGCACCGGCAAGGAAGTGCGGACGCTGGTGCTGGGCCACCTGCAGCGGGGCGGAACGCCCACCACGTACGACCGCCTGCTGGGACTTCGCTTCGGCGCCGCCGCCGTGCGCGCTATCGCCAACGGCGAATCCGACGTCATGGTGGGCCTCAACAACTCCACCATCACTACCGTGCCGCTCAAGGATGTCGTCGGCCGCCAGAAACTTGTCCCACTCGACAGCGACACCATCCAGACGGCGCGGGAGTTGGGGATCAGTCTGGGGGACTGATGCCGCGTGTGGCAGATTCGATCCGTGACGGATCAGGTAGGGGCGGGCCGCGGCCCGCCCCTACCGATGTCAGCCCCGCACCGTGTTAATCCGCAGAAAATTCCCCACAATCCGATGCCCGCTCACCGTCAACACCGACTCCGGGTGAAACTGCACGCCGAACACCGGGTAGCTCCGGTGCTGCAGCGCCATGATGTCGCCGTCGGGTGACGTGGCGGTTATGGCGAGCTCAGCGGGGAGCGTGTCACGGTCCACCACCAG
>CBINCZ010000120.1:0-6925 GCA_966249295.1 uncultured Gemmatimonadales bacterium | reverse complement strand
TACTGGCAGAACCACGGCCGCTACACCATTGCCATCACCGCGATGCCACCCAACAGGCTGATCACCGGCAGTGAGCAGATCACCTACGTCAACAACAGCCCCGACACGCTGAGGACACTCACCATCCGGCTCTTCGGCAACTTCCACAGGCCGGGCGCGCCCCGGTCCGGCGGCGCCACGGAAGAGTCGATGACTTCGGGGGTGCATATCCGGTCGTTCGCGGTCAACGGCAAGCGGGAGCACTGGAACGATTCGCCACGCTACTTCACCTGGCAGCCGGTGCGGCTCCCCGAGGCGCTGCTGCCGAAGGACTCGGTCACCCTCTCCTTCGACTGGTACTACGACCTGGTCCAGCGGCCGGGGCGCGAGGGGATGATCGATTCCACCACCTTCTACCTAGCCTACTTCTATCCCCGGGTGGCGGTGTACGACGATTACAACGGCTGGGACCAGATGGACCACACCAGCAAGGAGTTCTACAGCGACTTCAACGACTACGACGTCACCGTGACGGTCCCCGCCAACTTCGTGGTCTGGGGCACCGGCACGCTGGTGAATGCCGACAGTCTGCTGCGGGCGGGGCCGCTGGCACGGTTCAAGGCATCGTTCACCAGCGACAGCGTAATCAAGGTGGCGAGCGGCAGCGATATCGGGTCGGGCAAGGTCACGGCCCAGGGCGCCACCAACAGCTGGCATTTCACTTCGAAGTACGTCCCTGACGTCGCCTTCGGGCTGAGCGATCACTATGACTGGGATGCCGGCAGCGTCGAGGTGGAACGCGGCCGGCGGGCCAGCGCCCAGGCCGCCTACAACGACACGGCGAGCGACTTCCACCAGATGGTGAAGTTCGTGAAGCACTCGCTGGACTTCCTCTCGCACCAGTGGCCGGGCGTGCCCTACCCCTATGAGAAGATGACGGCGTTCCAGGGCGGCGCGGGGATGGAGTACCCCATGATGGCCAACGACGAGTCGTACACCGACCCGGCGTTTGCCCAGTTCGTGGTGGCACATGAGATTGCCCATACCTACATGCCGTTCTACATGGGCATCAACGAGACTCGCTACGCCTTCATGGACGAGGGATGGGCCACGACGTTCGAGTACCTGATCAACCAGCTCGACATGGGCGACAGCACCGCGACCCGTCTCTACCAGCAGTTCCGCATCAACGGCTGGGCGCGGACCATGGACCTGGCGCAGGACCTTCCCATCATCACCCCGGCCGACGCCATTACCGGTTCTGCCTACGGTATCAACGCCTACGGCAAGCCATCCCTCGGCTACCTCGCACTGAAGGACATGCTGGGCGACGATCTGTTCCGGAAGTGCCTCCACGCCTACATGGAGCGCTGGAACGGCAAGCACCCGACGCCGTGGGACTTCTTTTACACGTTCGACAATGTCGCCGGCCGCCCGCTCGACTGGTTCTGGACCAACTGGTTCTTCGAGAATGGGTACATCGACTTGGCGGTCAAGAGTGTCGAGAAGGTCAAGGGGTCAAGCGATGGGTACGCCGTTAGCGTGGCGAACATTGGCGGCATGTACGCGCCGTTCGACCTCGTGGTGACGCTGGCCGATGGATCAACCAAGCGCCTGCACCAGACCTCGGCGGTGTGGCAGAAGGACGGCACCCAGGCGGTGATCCCGGTTCGCACATCCAGCGCGGTCAAATCGGTGACGATTGACGGGGGGATCTGGGTGGATGCCAATGCGCGCGACAATGGATGGAAGGGGAAGTAGGTCGAGGGTCGAGGGTCGAGGGCAGCGATCTCGCCTGTTCGTCACCCCGACGAAAGTCGGGGTCTAGAGTGCGATATTCGTCCGAGTGGCCATATTGATCTTCCTCAAATCGTGCTCTTGCCTTGCCGGCATCGCGTTCTAGACCCCGGTTTGCACCGGGGTGACGATCGGGCGGGCTTTGGGACTCATGACCCGTGACCCATTACCCTCGACTCGTGATCCTCGACCCCTCAGCGTCCCGCCGCATCACGCATCAGGCGCAGCGATACAGCCGAGAGCCACGCCCACGCCAGGACCACGGCGAGGCCGAAGGCCACGTTGAGCCATGGCTTTCCCGACCCGGAAGCGATGCCGGCAAAGCCCGCGAAGAAGAGAACCCCAGTCGCCACGGAGTAGCGTGCCCACCAGGACCGACCCATCCTGCTGAAGGCGCGCGCCATCACGAAGCACGCCAGGATCAGCGCCAGAAACCCCACCGCTCCACTCACAAAGTGCAGCGTCCCGTGCAGCGAGATGTTCGCGGGTGGACCGGGCGGAGTGCCCGGCGGAAATCCGAGAGCGGGATCGGGCCGGAAGATCCCGGCGGCCACGAGACCCATCCCATAGAGGCCGGTCAGCACCGGCGCCCATCTCCCGCCCGGGCCAGCGCGCAGCACCCGCCGCATCCCCACGGCGGCCGCGATCACCATGACCCCCGATAGTACGAAGTTGGCGACCTGAATCCATCCCAGGCTGCCGTTGGTCAGCAGGCTGAGCGCGTGGTGCCGCAGATCGAAGCCGTCGCGCATCAGCGCCTGGGCCAACCCGGCCACCACGTAGAGCGGCCCAGCCAGCACCCCCCAGCGTAGCAACGCTCCGCCGGACCTGCCGGACCGCGCCGACACCTGTGTGATTGACCCGGATTCGGCACCCGCAGCTGCGGTGTTCATCATCGGAGACTCCGTTGGCGGGGACCACATGAACCTGCGCGGGATTGGAAAAAGCAGTACTGGACGGTATAGTACTGTCCTATGAGCCCATCGTCAAACCCGCTAACGCCGCAGGCATCCGTGCGGCGTTCCGACCGGAAGCGCCAAGCCATCCTGAACGCGGCCACGACGCTCTTTCTGCGTCAGGGATATCGCCATACCAGCATGGATGAGATTGCAGCCCTCGCCGCCGTGTCGAAGCAGACCGTCTACAAGCACTTCAACGACAAGGAGAGGCTCGTCGCTGCCATCCTGCTCGGCATCACCGAGCGGGCAGGCCAGTTTGTGGAGGACGCGGTCGGTGCGCTTCACCATACAGACAACCTGCAGCACGATCTCGGCGACTTTGCCCTCCGCTACGCCACCATCGTGATGCAGCCCCAGCAGCTCCAGGTGCGGCGGCTGGTGATCGGTGAGGCCGGGCGGCTTCCCGATCTCGCCCGCGCATATTACGAGCGCGCGCCCGCGCGCACACTGACCGCGCTGGCGTCCTGTTTCAGGGACCTCACCAGGCGAAAACTGCTTCGTGTGGCTGACGCCGAGCTGGCTGCCGCACACTTCGCCTTCCTGATCTTCGGCATGTCTCTGGACCGGGCCATGTTCCTCGGCGCCGACGAGCCGTTGACACCCGAGGAACTGAAGCGGCGCGCGCAGGAAGGCGTTCGCGTGTTCCTCGCAGGCTACCAGTGCTGAGCCCGGGCACGAGGAGACATGCTGATTGCACCCGGGTGAAAATGGAGCGAGCTTTGAAGCCCACGACTCTCGACCCTCGACCCTCGACTCCTCACCCATGACTCTCTCCCGACGCGACGCCATTGCCCAGCTCGCCGCCATCACCGCCATGACGACCCTCCCTCGCCACGGCTGGACCCTGCCGTCGCTGCCATCCGATCCCCTCGACGGCACCATCATGGACTACCTGGCCGGGTTCCACGGCGGGAAGTGGAGCGCCGAGGAGGTCACGAAGGCAGCCCTCGGGCGCTGCCAGCGACTGGGGGCCAGGTACCACGCCATCGACGCCCTCTCCGACACCGCGCTCGCTGACGCCAAGGCGGCGGACGCTCGACGCAAGGCGAAGAAGCTCCGCGGCCCGCTCGACGGCGTTCCGGTCTTTGCCAAGGCCATCTACGACATGGACGGCCTCCCCACCACCGGCTCCAGCGCCGAGTGGGCTCGGCTCTTCCCGGAGAAGGTGCGGCGCGACTCGATCGAAGTGCAGCGACTCCGCGCCGCCGGCGCCATCGTCCTGGGCAAGACCGCGGCCGACGACTTTGCCTATCGCGGCGTGGGCACCAGCAGCCACACCGGCCAGGTGCTGAACCCGCACGATCCCACCGGCACCCGCACGCCGGGCGGCTCGAGCGCGGGATCTGCGGTGGCGGTCGCGTGCGGGATGGCGTTCGCCGCGCTCGGCACCGATGACGGCGGGTCCAACAGGATCCCGGCTGTGTGCACCGGCGTGGTCGGCATGAAGCCGACCTTCGGGTTGGTGCCCCGGACCGGCGTCATCCCCACCTGGCCCTATCTCGATACCCACGGTCCGCTCGCGCGTCATGTCGCCGACGCGGCCCTGCTGCTCGCCATTGTGGCGGGACCCGACCCCTCTGATCCGCTCGCACTCGCTGGCAAGTGGGATCCCACGCCACTCACGCGCCTCCGCGACAATGCGCTGCACGGTGTCCGGCTCGGCGTCGTCGAAGCCCACGTGCCTCGTGCAGAGATGACAGCCGAGGCGGTGGCGACGTGGGATCGTGCCGTGGCCGATCTCAAGGCGGCGGGCGCCGAGGTGGACTCGTTTGATGCGCCAGTAACGCTCCAGAACTATCGAGCCCAGTTCACCGAGTCAGCCAGCCGCCGAGGCGATGCGAAGCCCGATTCGCGTTCCCCTGCCCCGACGGCCAATGCCTATCAGATCTACTTCGCCGGCCGCAGTGACAATCCGCGCGAAGCAATGCGTATCGGCTATCCCGCGTACCAGCAGTTCTATGACGTGCTGCCCAAGACCTTCGAGGAGTGCGAACCGCTGTTCGACCAGCCGATGGAAAAGGATCCGGCAGGCCAGTCGTTCGCCAAGTCGCGTGCCGAAGTCGTTGCCACGCTCGAGCAGGCCATGCGGAAGGCCGGTGTGTCGGCGATGGTCTATCCCACCATGCCATTCAACGCATTCAGCCTGGAAGAGGGCTGGCCCGATGTGCGAACCGCGCTGGGTTATGGCAACTTCCTGGGACTGCCCGAGGTGTCGGTGCCGGCGGGGATGGGTGCCGACGGGATGCCGGCGCTCAATCTCTCCGTCGTCGGCCTTCCCGGCACTGACGCACAGGTGCTGGCGTTCGCGCATGCGTATGAGAGACAGTCGAAGAGGTTTGTGGCAGGGTGAGACGGCTAGACGGCTAGACGGCTGGACGGCTGGACGGCTCGTACTTACGGTCAGCATCAAATCGTCTAAGCGTCCTTTT
This sequence comes from uncultured Gemmatimonadales bacterium, assembly GCA_966249295.1. Classification (GTDB taxonomy): domain Bacteria; phylum Gemmatimonadota; class Gemmatimonadetes; order Gemmatimonadales; family GWC2-71-9; genus CAMLHP01. The sequence continues at coordinate 1,761 of CBINCZ010000120.1, read as the reverse complement.
TCATCGCAGAGACGCGGAGGACGCGGAGGACACGCAGAGAGCCAGGTGAGTCCGAGTCGCTTCGATCTTCTGGCTGAGCGCCACACAATCTTCTTGTGGGCTCGCTGGGCAGGATCGGGGGCTCAACTGGGTACGGACCTCTCTGCGCAGCCTCTACGTTCTCCGCGTCTTTGCGGTGAAAAAGCTCCGCCGGCACGCCCCTAACCCCTAGTCCCTAACCCCTAATCCCTACATCCATGCCCACCCGCACTCGCCCCATCCGCCTCGCTGCCCTGCTGGTCCTTGCCACTGCAACCGGCGCGTGGGCGCAGGGCCTCAATACGCTCCCGCCGGCGCTTGCCTCCAAGGTCGAGGCGAAGGTTCAGGAGATAATGCAGAAAACCCAGGTGCCGAGCGTGTCGCTTGGCATCGTGCAGGACGGGAAGATCGTCTACACCGCGGCGTTCGGGCATGCTCGGCTTTCGCCGCCGCTGGCCGCGACACCTGCCATGCACTACGCCATCGGGTCCATCAGCAAGCAGTTCACGGCGGCGTGCATCATGCTCCTGGTGCAGGAAGGCAAGCTCTCGCTGGATGATCCGGTCTCGCGCTTCTTTCCCGAACTCACTCGCGCCAATGAAGTCACCATCCGGAACCTGCTGACCCACACGTCGGGCTACGAGGACTACGCGCCGCAGGACTACACCATTCCGGCGTGGACCCATCCGAGCAGCGCGCAGGCCATCGTCCACGAGTGGGCCACCAAGCCGCTCGACTTCGATCCCGGCACCCAGTACCAGTACAGCAACACCAATTTCAACATCCTGGGCCTGATCGTCGAGAAGGCGAGCGGAGAGCCGTTCTGGCAGTTCCTCTCGACCCGCGTGCTCCAGCCACTGCATCTCACGCACACCATCGACCTCGACACCGAGCACGACAAGGTCGAGGTCACCGGCTACGCACGGAATGCGCTGGGCCCGTTGCGGCCGGCCCGGATCGAGGCGCCGGGCTGGTACTTTGCCGACGGCGAAATGGCGATGCCGGTGGCCGACCTGCTCACCTGGGACATCTCGCTGATGAACCGGAGTCTCCTCGCGGCGTCGTCCTATGACGCGATGGAGACGGAGATGGAGCTCAAGAACGGCCAGGGGATCGGCTACGGGCTGGGCGTCGCGGTCGGCTATCGCAACGGGCACCGCTCGGTGACCCACAGCGGCGAGGTGGGCGGGTTCGTGTCTCAGAACTACGTCTTCCCGGACGACAAGGTGGCCATCGCGGTGCTCACAAACCAGGAAGCGAGCTCAGCGGCCGGCGAGGTGGCCCGTGCGGTGACGCCGCTCCTCTTCCCGCCCCCGCCCAGCGCCACCGGCGACTCGGCGACGGTCGCCAAGGGAGAAGCACGCGCCCGGCAGGTGCTCGCCTCGCTGCAGAAGGGCGTGATTGACCGGAGCCAGTTCACCGACAACGCCAATTTCTACTTTGACGACACTGCGCTGGCCGACTTCAGGAACAGCCTGGGCAAGCTGGGCGCCATCACGTCACTGCACCAGACCGGCGCCAACCTCCGCGGCGGGATGACCTATCGCGGGTATGCGGTGGAGTTTGCTAACGGGACCAAGGTGAGCGTCAGCACGTATACCACGAATGACGGGAAGCTGGAGCAGTTTCTGGTGGATACGGCTGAGTGAGGCTGTTGGCTGTTGGCTGTTGGCTGTTGGCTGCACAAGGCTACCCTTTTTCAGCGCAGAGGCGCAGAGGGCGCGGAGGACACGCAGAGGTTAA
>CBINCZ010000119.1:0-7035 GCA_966249295.1 uncultured Gemmatimonadales bacterium | reverse complement strand
TGGTGGTCAGCATCATTGCTGGCGCCTCGCTCGCAGGCATCGGGTTTGTGCGCGCCCGGCACGCCGAGGCGCAGGCCCGGCGCGACGCGCAGGTGGCCGCGAAGACGTCGGACTTCCTGGTGGGACTCTTCTCAGTGGCCGACCCACTGGGCCGTCGCGAGGTGACCCTGCAGCAGGTGCTCGACTCCGGTGCTGTCAGGATCGATCGTGAATTGAGGACTGAGCCCATCGTACGCAGCCGGTTGCTGCGCACCATGGGTGAGGTCTACACCAATCTCGGCAAGTTCGACCGAGCCGAACCGCTTCTGCGGCAGGCGCTTGAGCTTCGGCGTACCACGCAGCCGCTGGACAGCGCTGCCCTGGCCGAGAGCTATCTCGACCTGGGCAAGTTGCTCACCCAGAAAGGCGTATTCGCGGAAGCCGAATCGCTCGTGACCGCTTCGATTGCGATCCGGGAGCATCTTACCGGCCTGGCCGATTCCGTGGCGGCCGCCGGCCAGTACGAGCTTGGCCGGCTGGAATTCACGCAGGGTCACCCTGAACGTGCGGAGCGGCGGTACCAGACCTTTGCCCGGCTGATGCGGCACGGCGATTCCAACAGCACCTTCGTGCTCAATGCGCGGAACATGCTGGGCATTACGCAGATGTTGCAGGGGAAGTATGACAGTGCGGGGTCCCAGTTTCGCGCCGTGATTGCCGGTGCCGAGCCCAAGCTCGGCTTCCGCAGCGGCACGGTGCTCTCGGCGTACCAGAATCTGGCGGTCGCCGAGTATCGGCTGAAACACTATGACGAGGCAGAATCGCTGCTGCTCAAACTTCAGCCCGTTGTCCGGGACATGTATGGCAGCGGCTCGTCCCGTTATGCGACTGTCATCTCCAATCTGGGCAAGACCTACGCCAAGCAGCGTCGCTGGCGTGAGGCAGAGCCGCTGATACTCGAAACCCTGGCCATTGATGATCGGACCCTGGATCCGGGTTCTCCCGATCGTGCGACGGACCTCCAGGGGCTCGCCGAGATCTACGCGGGCACGGGGCGGCTCGCGGCAGCCGATTCCGTCTATCAACTGACGCTCTCGATCGAGACGCGGGCGTTGCCACCTGACGATCCGGCGATTCGGGAAACGCGGGAGGCGTACGCGCCGGTGCTGCGCGCGCGGGGAAAGGTCAGGGAAGCCGAGGCGATGGAGGCGGGAAGGCGGGAAGACGGGCAGCCGGGAAGAGGGGAAGATGGGAAGACGAATATGTCACCCTGAGCGAGCAACGCGAGCGAAGGGGCCGAGGCTGCGTATGAGCTCAGGCCCCTTCGCTTCGCTCAGGGTGACATGTTCACTTACCCAACCGCCTAGCCGTCCAGCCGCCTAGCCGTCCAGCCGTCCAGCCGCCTTATCTCATACACCACCTTCTCCTCCTCATACGGCCCGACATACACGCCGCCGATCTTTTCCACCGCCCGGCGCGAGCGCCAGTTGTCCGACGCGATGATGAAGATGACCCGGTCAACCCACTGGAACGCGTGCTCCAGCATGAGCCGCTTCATCTCGCCGTTGTAGCGCCCGCCCCAGCGTGCGCGGGCCAGGAAGCTCCAGCCGATTTCGACCTCACTCCTGTCCGCATCATATCCGAAGTAGCGTGATGAGCCGATGACCTCACGGGTCTCGGCGTCGCTCGCGAGCAGCGCGCCGCCCGACGCCAGCGATTCCTCGAAGAAGCGGCGGAAACCCTCCGGCTTCGCCCGCTCCTTGGCAGGATGCTGTTCCCAGATGAGCGGGTCACGGGCCACTGCGTAGAGCACATCGTGATCCTCGGCACGGAGCGGACGAAGCGCGACGAGCTTCCCGGTGAGTGTCGGCTGGAGGTCAAGGACGACGGTCAACCGCTCCCCCGTCTGACTTCCGTGCCTGGCTTTGTGCGAGGTGATCTGTCAGCCGGAAGCCACGCACGGTGCCGGCGACAGCGCCGCCGATCAGCACCAACCCATAGACCAGCGTCGCAACATCCGGCGCCAGGCCGATCCCCTTTCCAATGACCAGCATGACCAGCAGCAGGACGCCCGTTGCGATGAGGTCGCGCCCGGCCTGCGCATTGACGGCATACCAGATGTCCCGATGCTTCAGCGTTGCGGGCAGCCGGAATCCGTACCACGGATTGGGCCCGACTCTTCCCAGCGCGAGCGGAATGCCGAGCGCGATCAGCAGGACGCCCGCAACGCCGAAGATCAAGTCATGACGCATGGGCCGTGCGGGCCTTCACTTTCCCTCTGACAACGACGAGATCGTTGTTGGATGGGCCGTGGCGGTGATGAACGCCGCGATGTCGTCCTTCAGCTGCTTGGCCGAGGCCTGGTTGAGATAGGCCATGTGGCCACTCTCGTAGTACTTGAACTCGACCCGGTTCTTGTAGGTGTCGTCAAAGCCGAGGTGGTTGAAGGTGTACTCGGCGTTGGCAAACGGCGTCGCGGTGTCGTAGTAGCCGGCGCCGACCAGGACATGCAGGTAAGGATCCTTGGCCATGGCGAGTCGCAGGGACTCCACCTCGCTGGGGTAGCCACGTCCGCTGCGTCCGTACTCCCAGCGGCCAGCATGCCCGCCGGTGTAGTACTGGAGGTCGCTGGTGTAGTCGAGCTCGTTGTGCAGGTAGCGCATGAACGCCGCCATGAACGCGCTCGACGGCGCAACATCGGACGGGTCATAGTCCTGGAACTGGCTGGACGGGTTGCCGTTGATGCCAGTGAGACGGGTATCATAGCGTCCCAGCATCAGCCGCTGGTCGCGCAGCAACTCGGTGCGGAAGGCGCCGGCGCTGATCCGCAGGTTGGTGTTCTCGATGAACGTCTGCGACAGTCCGGTGAGTCGCGCCAGCTGCTTTGCCACCGCCGTGCGCTCGGCGGCGGTCAGGTTGTTCCCCTTGGCCAGCGCCGTCAGATAGTCGCCAAAGGCGTAGTCGCGCGACTGCTGCACTGCCTGCTCCAGCGACATGGCCTGCAGGTCGGACGGCAGCCGCTTGTGGTACCAGGCGCTGGCGGTGTAGGTCGGCAGGAAGGTGGAGTAGCCGATGTCGTTGGTCGATGACTGGGAGATGTACTGGAAGTCGAGCACCGTGCCGAGCAGCATGACGCCGTTCAGCTCGATCCCCTCGTTCTCCTGCAGCTCGGACGCCAGCCCCGCCGAGCGGAACGTACCATAGCTCTCGCCGAAGAGGTACTTGGGCGAGGCCCAGCGGTGATACTTGTCCAGATAATTGCGAATGAACTGTGCGAACATCCTGATGTCGTTCTCTGCGCCGGTGAAGTCCGACGGCTTCACGTCCGGGGCTGGACGAGAATAGCCGGTCATCATCGCGTCCACCTGGACCAGGTCGGTGACGTCGAGCGGCGTGTTGGAATTGTCCACCAGGTCATACGGCGGGGCCGGCTGCGCGCCACCCGGGCCCATGGCAGGGAACTTGGGGCTCATGATGCCCATGTTGAGCCAGATGGAGGCGGAACCCGGGCCGCCGTTGAAGAAGAAGGTCACCGGCCGGTTGGCGGCATTTTCCTTGTCCTTGGTGTAGGCGATATAGAACACGGTCGCCTTGGGATTGCCCGCCGCGTCGCGCAGCACCATCGTGCCGGCATTGGCGGTGTAGGAAATCGTCTTGCCGTTGACGGTCATCGTGTGCTGCGTTGTCGACACCCGCTCAACTGCGGGCACGCCGATCGTGTCCTTGCGGGCGGTGCTGCCGCTGTCGCCATCCGGGGCGGATCGGCCTCCCGGCCGCTGGGCCGCGGCGGGGCTCGCGACGAGTAACGTGGTCAAGGTGCCAAACAGCAGCGTGCGCATGCGCATTCCGCGGTCTCCGCGATGGATATGGGTCAGGGGGTGGCCCCAGGCTCGATCCCGAAGTGCCACACCGTCCGGGAGCGGAACTGCTGTCCCGTTTCCAGGATGGTGGACGGGAAGCCTGGGTGGTTGGGTGAGTCGGGGAAATGCTGGGTCTCGAGGGCCAATCCGCTCCGGTGGGTGTACACCACGCCCCCTTTGCCGGTGATGGTGCCGTCGAGGAAATTGCCGGAATAGAACTGGATGCCGGGCTGGTCAGTGCGGACCTCGAGCACCCGTCCGCTGGCCGGATCGCTGAGGCGGGCCGCCAGCCTCAAGCCGCTGTCGGCGCGGTTGAGCACGAAATTGTGGTCGTAGCCGCCGGCGTAGCGCAGCTGCTCGTTGTCCTCGCTGATCCGCTCGCCAATCGGGTGCGGCGTCCGGAAGTCAAACGGCGTTCCCGCCACCGGCGCGATGGCGCCTGTGGGGATGAAGGTGGAGTCGATGGGCGTGAACGAGTCGGCGGCAATCATGAGCTCATGATCAAGTACGCTTCCCGAGCCGGCCAGGTTGAAATAGGAATGCTGCGACAGGTTGATGGGGGTGGGCTGGTCGGTCGTGGCCCGGTACTCGATCACCACGTCATTGCTGTCGGTCAGCGTGTAACTGACCTGCACCGTGACCGTGCCGGGATAGCCCTCGTCGCCATCCGGGCTCGTGTGACGGAAAATGACACCTGCATTGCCCCCGTTCTGGAAGGGCTCGGCCTGCCACACCACCTTATCGAAGCCGCGCAGGCCGCCATGGAGGGCATTGGGCGGGTTGTTGATGGCCAGGTGGTAGGTCTTGCCGTTCAGCATGAACGTGCCCTTGGCGATGCGGTTGGCGTAGCGGCCCACAATCGCGCCGAAATAGGGCGACGACCGCAGGTAGCCCGCCAGGCTGTCATAGCCCAGCACCACGTCGCCCATGGTGCCGTCGCGGTCCGGCACCTTGAGCGAGGTGATGATGCCGCCGTAGGTGATGGCGCGCAGCTCGACCCCGTTTGCGTTGGTGAGCGTGAACAACTCCACGGAGTCGCCCTCGGGTGTGGTGCCGAACGGTGCACGGGTCACGGTGGCTGCTCCGGTGGTGGGTGCGTCGCCGGCGCGAGTGCTGCAGGCCGTCATTATCAGCACCATGATGCAGGAGAGCCGCCTGGTCAGGGAATGCCGGCTCACGAGCTACTCCACCGTGAATGGTATCAGCATGTTCTTTGCCTTTGCGTTGGGCACTTCCGAAATCCAGGCATAACGGCCCGGCTCCAGGGCCACGGTCAGATAGCCGACTGAGCCAGCCGGCATCTCGTTCACGCCGCCCAGAAACTGCGCCGGCGCGGGAGTCTGAAGGCCGGGCGGGCGGGTCCAGTCCATCCAGGCAGCGACCGAGTCGAGATTGGTCTCGTCGGTGACCCTGAGGAGATGTACGTCGTGACCTACAAAATTTTCGTGGGGCCGCTGATCGGCGAAGTTGACCGCGATCACCTGCGAGCCCTGCCTGGGAGTGCCATCCACCTGCAGGCCACCTTCGGCGGAGAGGGTAAGAGTCATGTCGGGAGTCGGTTCCGCCTGCGGGGAAGCTGCTTCCGTCACCACGAACTCATGGACCATGCCCAGCGCGGCGGTGTCACGGTTGAAGGAATGAAAGGTCCCGCCCGTCTTCACATAGCATTCCAGGAGATAGCGCCCCGGCTCCAGGCGCAGCGTGGTCTCTGACGTTTCACCGGGGCCCGTAAGGCCGGGACCGCCGAGAAAAACAAAGTCCGAGTACCATTCGGGCAAGCCACCGAACGCGGCCATCGCCGAATCCGCGCGGCCCTCGGTCAGGAAGTCCATCCCAGCCTGAAAAACGGGCGCGACCTGCTGCTGCTGCTCGCTGATGCTGACATGCTCCGGCAGCCGCTCTACCAGGGCGAAGTGGGTCACCGGCGAGGCATTGTGGAAGCGGACTGTCACCCAGCCCGACGGGACCGAGTCGGGCGCCTCGAACGTCAGTCCGCGAGCCACCACATCCACCACGCGTGCATCCCGGCCAGACTGTCTCCCGGTGCAACCGGTGGCAAGGATCAGGCAAAGAATGGCGGCGACGAGTCCTCGGTGTCGTGACATGGTTGTCTCCCGGTGTCAGTATGTCCCGTTTTACGGGTCTCCGCCGGTGATGTCAACCGCTCGGTCTTCCGATGCGGACTCCACGGCCCAGATCAGCAGTTCGCTTACCGCCGTCGCAGCAGGCGCCGAGTGCTCCATCACCAGGCGGAGCCGGGTGGTCTCCACCGGTGCAAACCAGACCGTGTTCATCGCTTGCGCTTCCGGCGCCGAAGGCAGCCGACGCAACACCCTGACTCCCTGCCACGCCGCGCCATTCCAGTACTGCAGCAGATAGGTCTTCGGCGCAGCCAGCCCGCCACTCTCGCCGACGAAATGAATCTCCGCCCGCGCCACCCGTCGCGGCGCGCCGAAGTCCACCTGCAGCCAGTCACTCCGGTTCGGTGTGCCTCGCGCCGACCAGCGATTGTCGCTGTAGCGGGTGTAGGCGATCACGCCGTCATTGGCGGTCTCGATACGGGAGCCGGATGCCGTGAATGAGGCAGAAAGCTTCGGGAAACCAATCCCCGACGGATTGATGGCCACATTGTTCGGCGGCTCGACGGCTCGGCGGCTCGGCACAGGCGCGTGGGCCCACGTCTCGATTTCGCTCAACCCGGTGTAGGTCCCGGGCCGGTGGGTCACAATGAGCTGGAGCTTCGGTGTGCTCAGCTGGGTGAACGTCACGACATTGGCTCGGCGCCCTTCCGGCTTGGATGGCTGTCGCTGTTGTGACGGAATCCTCGCCCACGCGCTGTCATGCCAGTACCGGAGATCGTACGCAGCCGGCGGCACGGCGCCAGCACTGTCATCCAAAAAATAGAGGTTCACCTGTTCGACGGGACGACTCACGCCAAAGTCGATCGTGACGGTATCTGCCGCGTGGCCTGATCCGGCGTCGGTCCAGCGGTTGGGCGGAGACTGGTGATACCAGATGTTGCCGTCAATCAGGTAATGCGGCGGCGTGGCAGGCGCGCTATAAGACGCTCTTATTGAAGGGAACGCGCCTCGACCGTTGTTTACCGCGAAGTTGACCGGCCGATCGACCGGTGCGAGCGCGGGCTCCGGGCCCATGGGCGCGACCAGGCGGCCGAGCGAGTCGGCGCGTCCAACAC
>CBINCZ010000118.1:0-7046 GCA_966249295.1 uncultured Gemmatimonadales bacterium | reverse complement strand
AGCATATTCGCGAAGTAGTCCATGCCTCGCTCACGCGGCTGCGTACCGACGTCATTGACCTCCTCTACCAGCACCGGGTGGATCCCGATGTCCCGATCGAGGACGTAGCCGGCACGGTGAAGGAATTGATTTCTGAAGGAAAGGTGCGCCACTTCGGGCTGTCGGAAGCGGGCGCGGACACGATTCGTCGCGCCCACGCGATCCAGCCGGTGACGGCCCTCCAGAGCGAGTACTCCCTCTGGTGGCGCCAACCCGAGAAGGAAATCCTGCCGCTGCTGGAGCAGCTGGGCATCGGCTTCGTGCCATTCAGTCCGCTGGGCCGAGGCTACCTCACCGGCAGGATCGATGAACGCACTACGTTCGACCAATCCGATTTCCGGAACATCCTTCCGCGCTTCACGCCGGAGCATCGGAGAGCCAACCAGGTGATCGTAGAGCTGCTGCGCCGCATCGGCGAAAGGCACCACGCCACGCCAGCCCAGGTGGCGCTGGCCTGGCTCCTGGCCCAGCGACCCTGGATCGTGCCGATCCCGGGGACGACCCGGCTCGAACGACTCGACGAGAACCTCGGCGCCATCGCGGTCGAGCTCACGCCGGATGACCTGAAGGACATCGACGAAGCCTCAGCACGGATTCCCATCGCGGGCGACCGGTATCCGGAGCACCTGGCGAAGAGGACGGGGCTGTGAGGGCAGGCGGCTGGACGGCTAGAGGGTTGGACGGCTGGTGCTTACCCTCGGGTTCTAGCCCTCCAGCCGTCTAGCCGTCCAGCCGCCCAGCCGTCCAGCTGCCTCCTCTCACCCATTCCCCGATTCGGCGGTATAATCCCCCAATCCGGCAGCGCCCTTCGACCGCCCTGGCCATGCCCCATACGTCCCCGTCCGTAAGCCACCTCCTCGAGGAGTTGAGGGCTGGCAACAAGTCCGCCTTCGACGACCTGCTACCGCAGGTGTACGACGAGCTGCGCCGGCTCGCCGGCAGGCAGCGTAACCGGTGGGAGGGTGACGAGACCCTCAACACCACCGCGCTGGTGCACGAGGCCTGGTTCCGCCTGGCTGACCAGTCGTCGCCCAACTGGCAGAACCGGGCCCACTTCCTCAGCGTTGCCGCCGCCGCCATGCGGCAGATCCTGATCGACTACTCCAAGCGCAAGCACGCCGCCAAGCGCGGTGGCGGCGCGCCACACCTGCCCCTGCACGAGCTCGAGGCAGCGCTGCTCGAGCCCGGATCCTCCGCCGACGTGCGCGACGATATCCTGGTGGCACTCGACGAGGCACTGCGCCGGCTGGACCGGGTCAATCATCGGCAGATGCGCATTGTCGAGTGCCGCTTCTTTGCCGGGATGTCGGTGGAAGAAACTGCCGAGGCGCTCAGCGTCTCGACCGCGACGGTGAAACGGGGCTGGAGCATGGCCCAGGCCTGGCTCTATCGCGATCTCAAGGCCAATGCGGTGGAGGCGTCGTGAGCGAGCACGAGCCCGGCACCATGCAGGGTGATTACTCCGAGCGCGTCGAGCAGCTCTTCGAGCGTGCACTGGAGCTGGCGCCGCCCGAACGCGTCGCGTTCCTGGAGCAGGCGTGCGGTGGCGACGCACAGCTGTTGCAGGAACTGCGATCCCTGCTCGATCATCGTGAAGCCGCTGAAGGCTTCTTCAGCCGGCTCGCCGGCACCGTCGAGTCGCCCGCGATCGGGGAAGTGGTCCATCAATATCGGCTGAGCGGCATCCTCGGTAACGGAGGAATGGGCACGGTCTATCGTGCGCACGATACCCGGCTCGACCGTGTCGTGGCGCTCAAGTTCCTGCCGCCCTACCTGAGCGCCAACGCGGAATCGCGCGAGCGCTTCCTGGTGGAGGCGCGCGCCGCCGCGGTACTGGAACATCCCAACGTCTGCAGCATCCACGAGATCGGCGAGACCACCGACGGCAGGCCCTTCATTGCCATGGCCTGCTATGATGGCGAGACGCTCAAGGAACGGCTGCAGCGCGGGCCGCTCCCTCCCGAAGAAGCGCTGGATGTCGCCTCCCAGCTCGCCCGCGGGCTGGGCGCGGCACACGCCCGGAACATTGTCCATCGCGACGTGAAGCCCGGCAACATCATGCTTACGTCCGACGGCACCGTGCGGCTGCTGGATTTCGGCGTGGCCAAGGTGGCGGACGTGAGTCTCACCGGCCCGGGCGGAACGCCCGGCACCATCGCCTACATGTCGCCCGAGCAGGCGCGCGGCGACCCGGTTGGCCCCGCCACCGACCTCTGGAGTCTCGGGGTCGTGCTCTACGAAATGCTGGCGGGAGTACGGCCGTTCCGCGGCGGAAATGATCGCACCATCGTCCAGGCCATTCTCCATGAGGAGCCCGACCTGGCATATGGGCCCCTCCGCAACCAGCCGCCCGGCACGCTGCGCATTGTCGAGCGGCTGCTCCAGAAATCTCCCGGGGATCGCTTCGACAGTGCCGCCGAGGTGCTTGGCGCGCTGACGCGCGGAAGACCCGGCGGTGCGCTGCAACGCGCGGCCAGCTGGGGCCGGAAGCATCCGCGTTCGCTTGTCGCCGGCAGTGCAGCGTTGATCGGCCTCGTAGTACTCGGCGCGTTCGGGCTCCCAGGCCGGCGCGCGCCAGCGCAAGCTCCGGCCAGTGACAGTATTGCACGGCCTGCCATTGCTGTCCTGCCGTTCACCGTGCACGGCACCGGTCTCGACGTCTGGCGTGAGGGCATGGTGGACCTGCTCTCGATGGGCCTGGATGGTGCCGCCGGCCTCCGTGCAGTGGATAGCCGTACCCTGCTCGCTACCTGGCACCAGGAAGTGGACAAGGAAAGCTCCATGGACCTCGCACGCGCGCTCGCAGTTGCCCGGCGCACGGGCGCGCGCTACGCGCTGGTGGGTTCGGTCATCGGGGCGGGCCCGCAGATGCGGCTCGCCGCGGACCTGTACGACGCCGGGAGCGGGAAGTCGCTGGGGCCGGTGCAGGTGGACGGATCGTCCGATTCCGTGCTGGTCCTGGTGGACCGGCTCGGGATGCAGACGCTGGGGCTCATTGTCGAGAAGGATGCGGGCGAGGTCCCCATCCTGAACCTGGCTTCGATCACGACCTCCTCGTTCATGGCACTCAAGGCGTACCTGGAGGGCGACGAGCACTACCGGCGTTCGGAATTCCCTGCGGCGAGTGAGGCGTGGCAGCGCGCGGTGCGTGCGGACTCGCTGTTTGCGCTCGCCTATCTCGGGATGGCGGACTCGTACTCGTGGTATGACTTCGACGCGTACCAGCGCAACACGCGGCGGGCGCAGCAACTGTCAGCCCGGCTCCCTGACCGCGAGCGGGTCAAGATCCAGATGCGCTGGGCTCGCTTCAGCCGGCATCCGGACGCGGTGTCCCTGATCCGCGAGGTCATCCGCCGCTACCCGGATGCGGCGGACGCCTGGTACGAGCTTGGCGAGGTCTACATGCACGACGCCACGCCGACCGACGGGCCGGAGCAGGCCGATGTAGCGTTCCGCAGGGCGGCCCAGCTCCAGCCGACGATGGCGCCCTACCGTGTGCACCTGCTCGACCTCGCATTCCTGTGGCGGGCCGACAGCGCGCACATCGCCCGGGAACTGGCGGACTACTCCCGCGTGGCGCCAGACGAATACCGGACGAAGGCCGCCGCCATCGCATTTGCGCTGGCATTCGCTGGCGACAGCGCGCGTGACGCGGCGCGCGGGTCGCTGGCCACCGCCAATGCCGGGACGGCCTTGCAGGTGTACGAGTTCATGCAGCATCCGCGGTTTGCCGCCATTCGCAACGCACTCTACCCTGTCATCCAGCCGAAGTTGGACGGAGCTCGACGCGCCACGATCATCCGTTCACGCCTGTTCAACCTTGGCTTCATGGACGGCCGGCTCAGCGAAGTGCTGCCCATCCTGGCCCATCCGACCACGCCAGCGCTCTTCCGCAGCTGCGGCCCGATCTACTATGAGTCGCGAGGGTTCCCGGTGCCGCTGGAGGCGCTGGCGCGAGGCCGCGCCGTGACCCAGTCGGACACGTCGCTGCTTGGCAGCTCGACGGTCCGCTGTGCCGCCGACTACGCCGCACGATTCGACGACTGGAAGGAGCACGCCGCGCTGATCGCGCGCATACGGAGCAGGGCGGCGCGCGAGCTCGCAGCAGGTGACACCGCGCGTGGCCGCGACTGGCTCGCGCTGGCGAGCGCGAGCGAGGGCTACGGCCTGATGCGGCGCGGGCGGAAGGCGGAGGCCCTTCGCGCCTTCGAGAACTGCCTCTCTGGATCGGATGAAAACGGCCGCCAGTGCATCTGGTTCGTGGGCACGCTGGCGCTCGAGCTCGGCAAGCTCGATGTGGCTGAGCACGCTTTCAGGGCGCTCTGGGATCAGCGTGGCGGCGCCCCTGCGCGCATGCAGCTGGCTCAGGTGCTCGAGCGCCGCGGACGGCCCGCCGAGGCGCTCGAGGCGTACCGGTACGTGGCCTATGCGTGGCGGGACGCCGATCCGGAGCTGCAGCCCATGGCTGACCAGGCGCGACAGGCCATCCGGCGCCTTTCAGTCGCCAGTTCCACCGCCGCCGCCACCGCTGACCGGGGTAGCCAGCAGCTTCCATGAGCTGGCGGTCGCCTCATTGAGCAGCCAGCTCGCCGCCGTACGATCGCCAGCATAGTCGCCCCACGCGGCAATCGAGAGCGTGGACTGGTCGCCGAGCCAGCCCGCGTCTTCCTGCAGGACATTCAGCGCTGCACCCGGGGTGGAGGGGAGCCGCATTGCCAGCACCTGGCTGAGCCACGCGATACAGGTTCCATTGGCGCGTTCAGTTGCCTGCGCATGAATCACGTCGGGTTCGACCGCAAGCGACCAGAGGCCACCGCGGGCACGATTCGTGAGGAACCCGTCCTTCACCCTCAAGTTCATCTGAGGATCATCCCGACCGGCCTGCATCACGAATGTCGGAATCGCAAGTGCCGCCGCCGAATTCAGGGAAACAACGCCAACTGGCACCCGCAACAGCAGGCCGACTGCGCGCTCGGCATGCCGCGCAGCCATCCCCGCCGCCTCAGGGCCACCGCTGCTGAGGCCAAACATCAGGATCGGTGCATCGATGAGTTCGGGATGGCCACTTTTTTCTCCGGCATTCCGCACCGCCGAGAGCAGGGCATCGTCGCTCGCGGAGCTGTTCGGCATTCCGGTGTTCTTGGTGCCGAGGAGCGCGAAGCGCCGGCTGCGCGCCAGCGCCCGGAGACTCGTGCCGAGTTCCTGCAGGGCCTGCTCCAGGACGGGGTCGTCGGCGGAGGAAATCTTCTGGCCATCGACAAAACCACCGGTGTTGGGACCCCCGAGCGCGATGATCGCACCGCGGATCGGCTCGACGCCGGCAGGCACGTAGGCCGAAATGGCACCAAGCTGGTAGAACTCCTGTGCGGTCAGCCCGAAATCGTGCGTGTTGGACCCTGCGACGATCTTGACGGTTGCCTCGGCGGGCTCGTATCCGGGTCGCTCGGCGCGCACCGTGGCCGAACCTACGGGCACGTTCGTGAGTTCGAAGTGCCCCTGCTCGTCGCTCGTGGCCTTCAGGGTACCGACGCTGACGGTCGCGCCCGCCAGGGCGATGGACTGGCCGGCCGCTCGCACCGTGCCCGCGAGGGTCGCACCGCCCCCGGTTTTTGACGGGCCTGTCGAGTCGCCGCAGGCCGCGACGAGCACCAGCGTCATTGTGAGCATCTGTCGCAACATGGTTCCCTCCCAGTGGTACGCATCCGCCGCGCAGCGCGTGGCGCTCCGCGGACGGGACTGTTGATCTGGCTCTGGGGTGGTTACGACAAATGGGATGGGAACGGATCAATGGCTGTCGAGCGCTGAGCGCTTAGCGCCTGGCGCTGCGCAACTTCCTCAATCCACCGACAACCTGATCCCCCACATGATGACGCCAGCTGCGATACCGGAGCCCGCGCACTGCCCGGCCGACCGGCGTCGGGCCCAGCGCACGCTGCGCATCGGCCCACTGGCCGGCGAGGTGATGTGGAATGGACCAGAGTGCCCTGATACGGGCCGGCAGGTCGATGGGGCCGAAGCAGGTGAGCTGATCCAGCGCACCCGCCGCGGCAAACTGGACCTGGGTTCGCACGCATTTCTCGCACGCACCGCAATTCAGCGAGTCGGAGCGGTTCTCCCAGCAGACGCGCAGTTCCCGATGCACCAGCGGGTGGTGCGCAATGGCAGCCACCTTGTCCAGGCGAGCCACGCCAGGGCCAGCCGTGCCGACACTGACGGCCGCCGACGACCAGCAGCGATCCAGCTCCACGGTAGAGCCGTGCGGCGGCGGCACATCACTGCTCGCGATCAGCACATGACCCACATGCGATGCCAGTAACTGGGAAATGGCGCCCAGTGCCGCGCCATGGGTGTGGTTGCCCCAGTGGGCTCGACGGAACACCGGATGCTGGCGAAGGTTGGTGCGGACCGTGAGCACCCGGAGTTTGCAGGCCTTGGCGACGCGCTCCAGCATCCGGGCCGTTGCCTCGAGCCGGGCCTTGTCCGTGAGGGGAATATCGAAACCCTGGACAAAGATCAGGGTGCTGACGCTATCGAGATTGGTGAGCAGTGCATGGAATGAATCCACGCCGCCGGTGAAGAATACGCCGGTAGTCTGGGTGTCTGCCTTCACTGGTGCGACGGGCGCTATCACGTCACCTCCCGCGAGGCCCCAATAGCGAGACGCAATCGCTCGTGCCTGCGCTGCGTGCTCCGCCCACACGCTGCAGACAGTATCGTCGGTCCGCAACGCCCGGCCTTCCATCATCGCGGGAATGAGGAACGCCGACAGCAACGCCTCGGCGCTGGGCCGGAGCTCGACATCGGACTCAAACCACACTTCCTCACCTCCGACCATCGCCGAGACCCGGCACGCGCCGTCATGGCGCGCGAGCTGGACGGGACTGATGGTGAGCGGAGTATTGGTAGGCATGGGCTAGGGGTTAGGGGTTAGGGACGCCGCGCGATCAGCTCTCAGCTCTCAGCTCACAGCTCTCAGCTCACAGCGCATTATAGTTCCCTCAATGGCT
>CBINCZ010000117.1:0-7049 GCA_966249295.1 uncultured Gemmatimonadales bacterium | reverse complement strand
CATGCAAGCGAGATCGTGGTCGCGTTCGCGTAATAGAGCGTGGCCTGCGCCTTGGCGAGCCCCTGTGCGGCGACGGCGGCGTAGTAGGTCGGGAAGACCGCCGTCACGATCACCGTCATGAAGGCGGAGTTGGCCCAGTCGTACATGGCCCACGCGCGGAGCTCGGGGCGGTCGAGCCCCAGGCGCGCGAGGAGAGGCGCGCCCCGCCGCGTCCGCTCGCCGCGGGCTGTCGTTTCCTCAGGTGATTCAGGCATGAAAACCCAATATGGAGCGACTAGCGTCGAGCGTCCAGCGACGAGAGAGCCCAGCGCTCTCGGCTCTCAGCTCTCGACTCTCAGCTTCTTTTCTGGATCTCTCACAATCGACAACACCACCGACCCGGCGAGCACGAGGACAATCACGCTGAGTGAGATCGCGATGTGAGGATGGACCCAGTACGACACCAGCATCTTGAGTCCCACGAAGACCAGCACCACGGCCACGCCGTACTTCAGGTAGTCGAACTTGTCGATCATGTCCTGCAGCACGAAGAACAGTGCCCGGAGGCCGATCACGGCGAAGATGTTGGAGCTGTACACGAGGAACGGATCCCGGGTCACCGCGAACACGGCCGGGATCGAGTCCACCGCGAAAATGAGGTCGGTCCACTCGATGGTGATGAGCACCAGCAGGAGTGGCGTGGCGAGCAGTCCAGCCGACGTCCGGTGGAAGAACTTGCCGTCCACATAGTTCTTGCTGACCGGGAGCACCTTGCGGGCCCATCGAACCACCCGGTTGTCCTCGACGTTCACC
Organism: uncultured Gemmatimonadales bacterium; assembly: GCA_966249295.1. Classification (GTDB taxonomy): domain Bacteria; phylum Gemmatimonadota; class Gemmatimonadetes; order Gemmatimonadales; family GWC2-71-9; genus CAMLHP01. The sequence continues at coordinate 6,257 of CBINCZ010000117.1, read as the reverse complement.
GTGGCGCCCCCGGCACGGAACATCCTGACGCCGGTATACACCAGGAACGCGCCAAAGACGTAGATGATCCATTCGAAGCGGGAGAGGCGGAAGGCGCCCGCAACGATCATCGCCAGACGCATGGCGATCGCGCCGAGGATGCCCCAGTTGAGCACCTTGGGCCGGAGATGCTCGGGCACGTCGAAATACTGGAACACCAGCAGGAAGACGAACAGGTTATCGACACTGAGGCTCAGCTCGATGACGTAGCCGGTGTAGTACTCGAGCGCCGAGAGACCGCCCTCGCGCCAGTAGATGAAGAGTCCAAAGGCGAGGGCGATGGCAATGACGGTGAGGCTCCACTTGAGGGCCTCACCGCCGGATGGCTTGTGCGACCTGCGGTTCACCACCGCGAGGTCGAAGAAGAGCAGCGCGGCGATCAGCGCCGTAAAGCCCAGCCAGACATACGGCCCATGATGCCCCACTCAGCGGCCTCGCGCCTGGGCTTCGAGCCGGGCAATCCGTTCCGCGGTTGGTGGGTGGGTGCTGAAGAGCCGGGCAAACCCGCCGCCCGTCGCAGCGAGCGGGTTCACCTGCGCCAGCGGTGCCGCGGCGGGCGCCACCTTCATCGGGATCTGGTGGGCCAGGTTGTCGAGCCGGGCCAGCGCATGCGCCAGCGGCATCGGATTGCCGGCGATCTCGGCGCCCACTCGATCGGCCTCGAACTCACGCTGGCGCGAGACGGCGAACTGCATGAGCATCGCGGCAATCGGCGCCAGCAGGATGAACACCAGTTGCAGGACGGGATGTCCGCCCTCGCGATCGTTCCCGCCGCCGAACATCAGCATGTACGGCAGGTAGGAGAGCGTCCCGGCGATGCCCGCGGCAATGGTGGTCGTCAGCATGTCGCGATTCTTCACGTGTGCCAGCTCGTGAGCCAGCACGCCCTCGAGTTCCTGGGGCGGGACATACTTGAGAATGCCGCTGGTGACACACACCACCGCATGCTCCGGGTTGCGGCCGGTGGCAAAGGCGTTGGGCTGCTCGTGCGGTGCGATGGCCACCACAGGCATGGGGAGGCCGGCACGCTGCCGCAGGCGGTCCACCATGCGATAGAGGTCGGGTGCCTCGCTCTCCGGAACGACCTGGGCGCGGTACATGCGCAGGACGATCTTATCGGAAAAGAAGAACATCACGAAGTTCATCAGGCCGCCGAAGATGGCGGCGAGGATCAGCCCCTGGGCGCCGCCCAGGATCTGGCCCGCGATGAGAAAGAGGGCCAGCAATCCGGCCATCAGGATGAACGTCTTGGTATATCCGCCCATCGGTGTTGCTCCTCGATCGGCTGCGAGCACCAAAAAGCGAGACCCTCGTCCCCCGGCGCTGGCAGCGGTGGACGAAGGTCTCGCTCTGAGTGCGGGGTTCCCGCCTCCTGGCCGGACCGTGTCCCCTTCGGGACAGTCCTGACGATCGGCCTTCCGCCCGGAGGCGGACGAGCTACTCCCCTTCGATGGGTGGAAATCTAGTGCTGGCGGTGCGAGATGGTCAATGTGGAGCGCTCAACTCAATCTCAACACCGCCCGCTCCAGATTCGCGCGCGCCGTGGCTTCGCACTGCCTCCGGAACGCTGCCGTCTGGTAGATGAATGGCCGGTCCAGGAATCCCTGGAGGATCTGCCGGCGTGCGGTGCGATAGATCGCGTCGGGGACGGCCGCGTACTCCTGGCGGATGGCGACGTCATAGGCGTCAAAGGCAATGGCGGGTGCCGCGAAGATCGCGAGGTCGGCGTCGGCCACCATCATGCCGTCGGGGGACGTGGCCGGCCCCGCATGGCGCGTGTCGAGGATCATGGCATGGATCCGCGCCGTCGCATCGATCGGCGCGTGCGCCGCAAGCAGGTGTGTCCTGGCGAGCTCCGCACTCCTGGCCTCGTTGTCGTTGGCGAGAGGGTCTTGCACCGCGTCGTGATACCAGGCGGCGAGCGTCGCCTCCTCCGGATACTCCAGTTCGGCCCTGTGGTTGTGCAATGCATCCAGGACCGTCGCGATGTGCTGCAGGGTGTGATACTGCCTGTGGGGTTCGGCGTAGCGCGAGGTGAGGTCGGCCAGTTGCCCGGCACCGTCACCTTCGGCGCCCACCTCGCGCCAGGCGTCGGTAAAGCCGTGGCCCAGTTTCTTCAGAAGGGCGGCTTGCTGGTCCATGTTTCGTCGTCCAGCCTGAGCGCAATCGCGATCGTGCCAGGCGGTGTCTCGTGCTGGCCCTCCGGAATCACCAGCAGCGCGTTCGCCTTGATCATCGATGTCAGGATACCGGAACCCTGCGGCCCCGTGAGTCGCACCGAGGGCATGCTATCGCCATCGCTGACCACGGCGCGCAGGAAGTGCTGCAGCCGGGGGCGCAGCGAAATCGGCTCCGCCACGCACACCTCGATGCCCCGACGAAACGGCAGCGCGTGGCCGCACATCCGGCGGATGGCGGGCCGGGCAAACAGCTCGAACGTGACCATGGTGCTCACGGGGTTGCCCGGCAGGCCCAGCCACGGAATCTCGCCCAGCATCCCGAAGCCCACCGGCGCGCCCGGTCGCATGCGCAGGCGCCAGAACTTGAGGTCGGTGCCGAGCGCGTCGAGGACGCCGCGCAGGTGATCGTGCTCGCCCACGCTGATGCCGGCACTGGTGATGAGCATGTCGCAATCGAGGGCGGGGGCCAGGTGCGCCCGAAGACTCTCCGGTGTGTCCCGGGCGATGCCGAGGTTGACCGGCTCACCGCCGGCCTGGCGCACCAGGGCCATGAGGGTGTGGGTGTTGCTGCTCGCCACCTTGCGTCCGGAGAGAATCTCTTCCGGCTGGTCCACGTCGGCGATCTCATCGCCGCTGCCAAGAAGGGCGATGCGCGGGCGACGGTAGACCAGCGGATGCGCTACGGCCAGCGACGCGAGCACGCCCAGCTCCGCGGCACCCAGTGCATGCCCCGCTCGCAATACCGTGTCGCCGGCATGGATGTCCTCGCCGGCCAGCCGGAAGTTGATGCCGGCATCACGATCGTTCATGATGGTGACGACGTCGGTGCCCTGGTCGGTATCCTCCTGCCGAATGACGCTATCGGCGCCCTCCGGGAGCGGCGCCCCGGTGAAGATCCGGCTGCACTCGCCCGCTCCCAGGGCCCTGGCAGGTAAGGCACCGGCCGGGATCTGTTCCACCACGCGGAGCCGTACCGGATGCTCGGCGCTGGCACCGTGCACGTCCTCCGCGCGTGCCGCGTAGCCATCCATCGCCGAGTTGGTGTAAAACGGAATGTTGATCGGGCTGACAATGTCCTGGGCCAGCACCGAGCCGAGGGCATCATCGAGCGGCACCCTCAATTCGGGCTGCGGTTCGATGTGCCGCAGGATGAGCGTGGCCGCCTCGCGGGCGGAGAGCATGGTCTCGCTCATGTCGCGACTTCCGTGGCGCCGGCCCAGGCGGCTTCGGCGGCGCGCCGTGCCGAGTCACCATGTGCCAGGTCGAAGACGGGACACGGCGCGCGCAGGTCTGGCTGGTCGGTCACGACCCCGAGCCAGAGTCCGGATTCCGGATGTTCGGTGAACAGCGGCGGGGACGTGAGGCTGCGGCGCCAGACCTCGAGGCGGGGCAGGGAGCTGCGCGAGAATCCTTCGGCCAGTACGATATCGGCGTCATCCATGTACCGTCGCGCCAGGCCGACGGGATCGTAGTCATCGGCCGCGCGCTCGAAGAGCACCCGGTAGTCGGGCGAGGCAATCAGCGTGCGCTCGGCGCCACCCTCGTGAAAGTGCCGCCAGGTGTCGGTGCCCTCGCGATCGACCAGCGCCGGGTGGTGTCCGTGCTTGAGTGTCATGACCCGACGCCCCATGCGGGAGAGTTCCTGGCAGAGCGCCACGGTGAGCGTGGTCTTGCCGGCATTTTTCCGTCCTACGATGCAGACAATCCGCGTTGCCACTGGCGCTCCGCCTGGGCCAGGTCTTCGGCCGTGTTGATGTTGAAGAAGAGCAGATCAGGGCGTCCGGCCTGCGCCACTTCCTCGAGCGGCAGGATGGCGACCGATACGTCATCGTGGAACGAGATGGCGCGACGGTCACCTCGCTCGAGCGCCCGGCGGATGGCGGGTTCACAGGCGGGACCGTAGGCAGCGCAGAGTGGCTCCATGCCGCGCCGCCCGTCGCTGGCCGGCAGTACCGCGTCGTGACCGCTCGCCAGCGCGTCGGCAAGCAGGCGCACCAGCGTGACGTTGACGAACGGCATGTCCCACGCGACGGCCACCACCGGGGCGGGCGCCTGCGCCACCGCGGCATGGATGCCGCCCAGCGCGCCGAATCCCGGCATCACGTCAGCCGCGATGCGGAGCCCGGTGTTCCAGTGGACGGCGTCGGGATCGTTGGCGATCAGGATAGGTAGCTGACCCAGTGCGTCGCGCATGACGCCGGCGAGCCGGTCCACCACCCGCTCGCCACCCACGGATTCGAGACCCTTGGGCCGGCCGCCGAAGCGGGTCGCTCCGCCACCGGCGAGGATGGCTCCTTGGACGACGGCTGGACGGCTTGACGGCTGGTCGGCTGGATGGCTGCTCGGCTCGCTTCGGTAGACAGATGGAACATGGCCTTCTCTGCGCGCCGTAACTCCTGCTGCGTCTTCCAGCCGTCCAGCCGTCCAGCCGTCCAGCCTCCTAGTAACGTCTCCCATGCCGCCGCTCCAGCACCACGTCGAACCCGACTTCGATCGAAAAGAGGTGCTTCATGCGATTCTCGATCATTGGCGGGGTGCCGTCCTGCACCGTGGGGCCAGCCACGGTCGGAAGGCGGACGATGTTGTCGCGCACTTCCCAGCGGAGCTGGTAGCTCGGCGCGATCTGGGCTGTGATGCCGGCGCCGAGCCCGCCGGCGAGATAGAGCTTGGAGCCGCCCGCTTCGGGGTAGATGTTGACCTCGACCGGCTCGCTGCCCGAGCCGGCACTGAAGAATGTGCCGCTCACATGGCTGGTGCTTCGGTTGGCGATGACAACGCCGAGGCTGGCGCGCAGGTAGGGCGACACCGGTTTCCGGCTCGCGAACCGATACATGGCGCCCCCCGCGACTTCCACTGCCGATGAGGTCGTCTCCGACTGGTCGATCGAGCTGCAGGTCTCCTCGTTGCGACCCGAGCCGGTGGCAAACGTGCGCCCGCAGGTGTCGTCGAAGCCGAGCCCGAGCAGGAAGGCCTCGCCGAAGACTCCCACGTGATCACCGTGGAAATAGATGCCGCGGGCACCGAGGGTGAAGCTGCTCCGGATGCGCCGTGACAAGGTCAGGGTGTCAATCACGGTCAGGCCGCCGAGATCATCGTACAGCGGCTGGCCCCGGACCTGCCAGAGCGACCGGCCGCCCACGAAGCCGGCAGACACGTTGATGATGAGGCGGGCCTGGTCACGCGTCTGGCCCGCGGCCATCGCGGGCAGGCACAGGGTGACGGCCAGCAGCAGGGCCGGACTCTTCATGGGGTTTCCGCCAGTCGATAGTGTTCCACGGCCAGACAACGATTCTGCACTACGGGAATACCCGCGGCCTCCAAGGCTGCCGCCGCCTCATCATTTCGGACGCCTACCTGTAGCCAGACGATGCGGGGACGAACGGCCACACATGGCGCGACCAGCCCAGGGATCGCGTCGGAGCGCCTGAACACATCCACGATATCCACCGGTCCGTCGGCCGCCGCCTCCTCCAGCGAACGATACACCCGTTGGCCCAGGGTTTCGTCGTCGCGCGGATGAATGGGGGCGATGCGGTAACCCTGCTTCTGCAGGTAGCGCGCGACACCGTACGCGGGCCGGCCCGGGTTGTCGCCCAGTCCGACGACGGCGATTCGTCGTGCGTCCGCCAGGATCTGCCGCAGTTCTTCATCGGTGGGAGTCATGCGGCCCGGTGCGGATGCCAGCGGGGTGTGCCGCTCACCGCGCGCCCCACCAGCGTCATCCCGGAACGCCGGGCGATCTCGACCGCGAGACTGGAAGGCACCGACGGCGTGGCCACCCAGGCCAGCCCGGCGCGTGCCGCCTTGTAGGCGAGCTCGGCGGAGATGCGTCCGGTGACGAGAAGGCCGAGGCCCGCGATCGGTTGGGCGGCGAGCAGCGCCGAGCCGATGGCCTTGTCCACGGCGTTGTGCCGGCCGATGTCCTCGGCATGCGCAAACAGCGAGCGGGAATCGGTGAGCGCCGCCGCGTGAATGCCGCCGGTGTCCCGGTAGCGCTCACCTCGCTGGAACAGCTCCTTGAAGCGCTTGCGAAGGGTC
>CBINCZ010000116.1:0-7078 GCA_966249295.1 uncultured Gemmatimonadales bacterium | reverse complement strand
TCCGCTTCCGGGCCGTACTGCAGCACATGCCGTACGGCCCAGTCCGTATCCGCCAGTGGGTAGTCCCGCGTGAGCGACCCATCCTCATCCAGCGGCACGCCCTCGCGCTCGGCGATCCAGCCGGCCACCGTTGGTGAATAGCGGATGGTAACGCTTGCCACCGGGTCCTCAGTATGGAAGACGTGGCCGTCGCGCACCACGCTTGAGAGCACCTCTTCCTCCGGCCCGTCAAAATTCTCGGCGAGCCGCTCCACACGCACGATCCGATCGAGCCGAAACACCCTGAGCCCGGCACTCGACTCGCAATGCGCCACCAGGTACCAGGTGCCGCGCGAGAAGATCAGTCCATAGGGACAGATGACCCGCTCTGTCGCCTCGGCGGCGTCCGCCTTGCGGTATTCAATGCGCACCTTGTGACGGTCCCTGGTGGCATGCCGCAAGGTCTCGCGCGTTGCGCGCAGCTCGGGCGTAAGCGCGCCGAAGCTTGCCGCGCGAAGCGGCGGCGGCTCGGCGCTGTCGGGCAGCTCCGCCAGCACCTCACCCAGCCGAGCCCGTGCGCTGTCCACCACGGCCAGGTCTTCCGGCGGGCGCAGTCCCCGCAGCATCGCGAGCCCCAGGTCCAGCGCGGCCAGCTCGCTCACCGTGAGCCGCATGGGGCGCAGGAAGTGACTGGCGTGCACCGCCACCTTTTCGTGATCCTGGGTAATGGTGACGCCGGCGACGAACCCGCCCGGATCATCGAACCGGTCGGCGAGCGAGCGGACATCGCGCAACAGGGTGGCGCGATCGACACCGAGCAGCGCCGCGACTTCGTCAATGTCGTGGTTCTCGTCGTCCGCGAGCTTAGGAATGAGCAGGAGAACGCGCCGAAGCTGGTCCGCTGCCGTGTCACTCATGCCGCACCTCCATACAGCGCGAGGGTGTTTCGGAGGGCGTCCTCCCAGGCTTCTACCAGCTCGGGCGGCGAGATCGGCTGCACCTGTCCCGCGAGCGGCAGCAGCCAGCGTACGAAGGCATCGAGCCGCCGCACCTGGTAGCGACGCTGCGAGGGCTCATCCGGCACCTCGGCGCCGAGCCGCCGCGCACCGTCGGCGGCGCCGGAATGGCTGGAGAAGCTCACCACCGCATCCATCCAGTTGCCGTCGCCCAGCTCCCAGGCGTTGCGCTGGCGCGCGTGTTTCCGCAGGTCGAACCCCTCGGGATGCTCGAAGTCGGGCGTGCCCGGCTTGCTGCGATTGGCGCGGGCGTCACGCATGCGACTCACCCGGAAATTCTTGACCAGGTCCTCACCCGGCTCCCGCGCAGCGAGATACCAGTGGTGGCTCAGGAAGAAAAGACCCAGCGGCTCGACCGTGCGGCGAGTCGTCGCTCCGGTGGCCACCGAGGCGTACTCGAAAGTCACCCGCTTCCGCCGTTCCATGGCGAGCGCCAGCTCGTCGAGCACGCCGTTGTCGTGACGCGCTGTCGCGGGCACCACATTCACGACGCTCGACGCCTGCTCCACGCCATCCATGGGGAGATCCACAGCCAGCTTCCGAAGTGCGGAGCGCACGTCACTCGTCAGGTCGTCATCACCGAGGTGGAGCACCTGGCGGGCGCCGTCGGCGATCGCGGCCAGCTCGTCGGAGGTGAAGGCGAGCCGCTCCAGCGAGCGAAAGCCGTCGCGGTCCACCCGCTGCGGCTCGGTGCGCCGTTCGGCGTCCACCACGGCCAGGTAGGGCATGTAGAAGTCGCGGGTCCGCAGTCGGTAGCCGAGAACCTCGCGGTCTTCGGTCACTGTCTCGATGGGGACGCCGAACTGCCGCAGGTCGTCCTTGTCGCGCTCGAACATGCGTCGGACCGTCTCGGGCGCGCCGCCGAGGTAGGCCGGCACGTCCTGGCGTATTTCGTCGAAGGTCACGGGGTAGTGGCGCCGGAGCAGCGCCGCCAGGAGGTCCATCCATCGCTGCAACTTGCTGCCCGCCATCACTGCTCCTTCACTCGAATGATGTCGCCCCTCGCCGGCAGGCCGGCGCGCGCCTCGATCATGCGCGCATACGCGTCCACCTGCCGGCGATACTCCTCCTCGCGCCGGGCCCAGGTGGCGTCATCCGCATGATCGGTTTTCCAGTCGAGGATGACCCACTCGTCACCCACCCGCGCGGCCGCATCGGCGATTCCCTGGGTGACCACGTCCACGCCATCGGTCTCTGTCGCCGTGAATATCGGCAGCTCGAACGCGCGCTCAGCGGCGCCGGCGAGCAGCCGCCAGGCCTCGTGCTGGCGCATCTGCTCCGCCTGCGCCAGGACTCGCGTCACTGTCGCATCGAGCTCCGGCGCGTCCAGCGCCGGCTGTTCCTCCCGCACCAGCGCGCGTACGTAGCGCTCGAGCGAGGTGCCCTCTCTTCCCCGCCCCATCGCTTCCAGCGCCCGGTGCACCAGGCGTCCCCACAGGGTGCCATCGCGCCGGCGCGAGCTGCCCGCGAACCATGTCTCCTCGCGCTCCTCGCGCAGGGTGCGCGTGACGGAGGTGAGCCGCACGCTGGGCCGGCCTGCGGCGGTGCACTGCCGGGCGGCCGCCTCGCAGCGTGCCTGGATTTGTGCGCTGGTCACATCGGGCTGGTCCCGGCCGGCAGGCTGGTCGAGTGGCAGGGTCATGGGCGTGGCGTGCTGTGCCAGTGCGCCGGCGAGCGGCGACCAGAACGACTTGTCCTCTGCCGCCCTGGTCTTGAGCTGGAGGACCAGCTGGGAGACGATCAGCTCCCGTTCCGCGCGGGTAGCGGCGACGTAGAGCAGCCGCTGGCGCTCGGCCTGGGCAAACTCGGCCTCGCGGGCCGCCATCTCCTGCCACCCGGTCGGCTGGGCCAGGACGCGATCATCGTTGTTGATCACCATCCCGCCGGTCGCCGCTCCGTCGCCGTCGCGTCGCACATGCACCGACGGCGCGTGCTCGCTCTGCGCCACCGGCGCCACCAGCATGACGACTCGCGCCTGCAGTCCCTTGGCCTTGTGCAGGTTCATGACCCGCACCGACTCGCGCCGGCCCGGCCTGAGCGGCGTCTCCGCGCTCGACACCTGGAGCGCCGTCTCGATCAGCTCCACCGCGCGCGGCAGCGAGAGCCCCGACGCGGCGCTCTCCCGCCGGAGCAGCTCGACGAGGTGAAGCAGTGCGCCGGCCCGCGAGTCCCCTAGCGAGAGCCCGGCGGCGAAGGGGAGGAGGCCGGTGGCGTCGAGCAGGTGCTCTACCAGGAGATCAGGCGCGAGCCGCCGGGAGGTGCGCCACCATTCATGCAGCGTGGCCAGTGCCTTGCCGCACCGGGTAGCTGTTTCCGCAGGCGGCTCAGACACGGTGAAGCGAAGCCCGGCGTTCCGGCCTTCATCGAGGTCAGCGGGTGACAACCCGAAGCAGAGCCCTTCCAGCGCCGCGGCGACCAGAACGGCGTTGGACGGCTGCGCCAGCGCGCGCAGGATGATGAGCAATTCTCCCAGCTCATCCTCCTGTGACAGCGGCGCGCCGGTGACACTCACCGGAACGTTGCGGGCCGCCAGCTCGCGCGCGTAATACGCCAGCGACTTGATATTGAGCGCCAGCACCAGGAAGTCGGACGGCCGATAAGCGCCGGTGGCGATCCGCTCCGCGATGAACGACGCGACCCGCTGGGCGTCCTCCGAGTGGATCTCCTCCTTGTTGTTCCCTTCCGGCGTCACGCCATAGCAGAAGACGCCGTCGGCAGCTTCGGGCGTCCTGACGGTCGCCAGCGGCGCGAACGGCGCCTGCACCGCCGAGCCCTCCTTCGGGAAATGGGTCGCGAAGTGCGCGTCCACCAGCGCGCCAACGGGATGCACCGAGCGGAAGTTGCTGACCAGTCTCAGCACGGCGCCCTGCTCCGCCATCCGCCGCTTCACCATCTCGTACGTCTGGATATCGGCTCGCCGGAAGCGATAGATGCTCTGCTTGGGGTCGCCCACCACGAAGAGCGCTCCCGGGCGCAGCGTCACCTGCCGCCAGTCCACACCTTCCTCGGGATCGGATGCCAGCAGAAAGCAGATTTCGGCCTGGATCGGGTCGGTATCCTGGAACTCATCCACCAGCAGGTGGCGGAATCTCTCGCCCAGCATGCGGCGGGCGCGCGCACTGTTGCGGAGCAGACGTGACGCGCCGAGGAGGAGGTCGCCGAAGCCGAGAGTACCGGCGCGGAGACGCTCAGCGGTGAAGGCGTCGGCCGACTCCGTGAGCAGTGTCATCACCGGGTGATAGCAGTGCTCGCGCCAGCGGGTAAGCAATGGCGACACATCCTGGGCTAGAAACGCGGCCCACTCCTCAGCCAGCGCCTTCGCCGCCTTCTTGTCGGCCCAGCGATTCTGGGTGACGCCGCAGTTTCTGCTGCTGAGCGACGCGAGCGCGGCCGCGAACGTCGGCAGGTGATCCCACTCCTGGGTGCGCTGCCAGAAGCGCAGCCGGCGGCAGGTACGCTGGAGGCTGTCGTAGCCGTTCTCCGGCTCCTCCTCGGGAAACATTTCCTGGGTCTTCGCGAGCAGTGCCAGCAGTCGCTTCCGGCAGGGCGCGGGATCGGGCGCCGCCACCTTCACCAGCGGGAAGGTGACATCGGGATACGTCACCACCGTGGCAAATCCTTCGGCGAGATCTCGCGGGTCGATGCCCAGCTGCATCACGGCGTCCAGCGATGGATCGCCCTGGCTTCGCAGCCGATCGATCCGGCGCCGCCAGAAATTCTGCACCAGCACCGGCCAGGCTTCCTCATCCAGTTCCTGGAACGAGGGATCCAGCCCTGCCTCGAGCGGGTGCTCACGCAGCAGCCGCCCGCAGAACGCGTGGATCGTCCCGATGAATGCCTGGTCACGTCCCGGCAATCCACGCTTTTCCAGCTCTTCCTCGAAACGCTCGCGCAGCTCGGCGGCCGCCTTCCGCGTGAACGTGACTGCGGCGACCTGGTCCGCCGGTGTGCCGCGGGCAATGAGCGCGAGCATCCGCTCCACCAGCCCGCGAGTCTTGCCTGAGCCAGCGCCGGCCTCGACCAGCAGGTTGGTGTCGAGATCTGTCTCGATCCGGATGCGATCGGCCTCGTCCGGCGTGGTCACCTTGCTCATGCGTCACCACCACGGCGCGCGATCATCTCGCGGTACTGCTCCAGCGACTCTGCGTGCAGCTCCGCCCACTCGGCCCGCGGTGACGTCGTGTTGCGGCCATCATGCGAGGCTCGACATACCGGCGCGTAGTCGCAGTAGCTGCAATCGTGCACATCGTTGGTGGGTGGAAACGCCCCCTGCTCCACATAGCGCATCAGCCCGGCAACAATATTCCGGGCGCCGGCCAGCTCGCCGGCATTGTAGTGGACGTCGTTGTTCTCGCCGCGCTCGGTGGGGAACCGATACTCGAACCGCGCTACCTCAGCGCCGAGCTCCTGCCGGGCTGCCTCGGCGTAAATGGCAGGCTGCAGGTGGCGCCCGCCCTGGAAAGGGCCGGCACGCTTGTCCTTCTGATACCGGCCGGGGCTGCCGGTCTTGTAATCGATCACCACGAGCTTGCGATCGTGAGTGCTGTCCACCCGGTCGATGAATCCCTTCACTGGAATCGAGCCGTTCCCCACCGGGAACCGGACGTCGGCATGCCGGGGAAAGGGAAGCTCGAATGCCTCCCAGGTGGTGCGGCCCTCACGGGCGTTCCTGCGTTCACCCTCGAGAAAGGCGAGCGCCGACGCGCGGATTTCGCGCGCCTCCGTCTCGAACACCGCCATGCTCGGCGGCACCACTTCGTCGCGATACTCGTCGAGCAGCGCATTGGCAATGTTCAGGGCGGCGACACGCGCCGCGTCATCCAGCAGCGCCGGCTGACGGCCCTTGTACTCACGAGCCAAGCGCTCGTAGACGCTGTGCAGCAGTGATCCGCGCTGGAGCGGCGTGAGCCAGGCCTCGCTGTCGTACTCCTGGGCATCCAGCGGCCTGAGCCCCAGCCCATAGTGGTAGTACCACGCCAGGGGACAGGACGACAGCAGCTCGAGCGATGTTGCCGAAATCGGCGATGTGCTCTGGCGCGGATCGAGCCGTCCGGCGGCGGCCGGGATGAGGCCGTGATAGGGTGTGAACGCGTCGCCCTCGCGTGCGGCCAACGCCGAAAGCCCGGCATCGAGCAGCGGCCAGGCGGCGCGCACCAGCTGGGAGCCATCGCGGTAGTCGCCGTCGCCGCCCGCAATCGCGGAGAGCCAGGCGCCGCGGGTGTCGAACGTGGACTCGAGACGCGGCACGGCGGAGCATGGCTCGCCGAGGGATTCATGCAGCTTCTTGTAGCCGGATGACTCATCGCCCTGGTGCTGGCGGAACAGCTCCAGCACGGCGTGGGCGGGGTTCACGGTATTCCCTGCCCCGTCGTCATCGGTCGAAAGCGAGAGAGTGAGCCGCCCAGTGACCCGTGCCAGCATCGCCGAGAGCTGCCAGCGACGCTCTTCGCGCCGGTCGGTGGTGAGCGGCAGCAGCTCGGCACCGATCAGCCGCCGAGCGCTGTCGGGGAGGATGGGATCCTGCGTGCGGCTGCCGCCGGCGCGGTCGGCATCGAGCCCCACCACGAAGACGCGGGGTCGGCCGGTGGTGCCGCCGTGCGCGATGTCGGTGAGGTGGATGGCGCCGCCGCTGGAGTAGCGCGGACGCTCATCGGGGCTTGCATCGGTCCAGGCGCGGAGATCGCTGATGCCGTCGCGCAGCTCCGCCATCGCCAGGGCAAAGCGGACCGGCGTCTTGTCCCCGTGCTCCAGCTCTGTCAGACGTTCATGGAGCCGAGCCGCGGCGCGTCGCTCGGCGTGCGACTCGAGCGGGAGCAGCGCCATGAGCTGCCGGAGTGCGGCTGCCAGGTCGGCGCAGGACGCGGTTACGTCGTGATGGGTGCCGAGCTCCGGAACCGGAGGCGTCGCGGACAGGATACGCTCGAGCAGCACGAGCAGGGTGGCCTCTTCTTGCCGGCGCTGTTCCACGCGCTCGGCGAACTCCTCATCCGATTCGTCGTCATGCTGGTGTGGCGGACGATTGAAGGTGCCGGCGCGGAGCCGCTCACAGGCCTCTTCGTAACGAGTGCGCCCCCATCCAATTT
>CBINCZ010000115.1:0-7091 GCA_966249295.1 uncultured Gemmatimonadales bacterium | reverse complement strand
CAGCTCTCAGCTCACAGCTCTCAGCTCACAGCGCATTATAGTTCCCTCAATGGCTACCGCGTCGCCTACCGCCGAGATTGTGACGGACGTCACACTGGCCGCCGAACGGGTGCGAGACGAGTATCGCACCAACGCGGCACGAACGCCACCGCACATCGTCGGCGCATGGCCTGGCGACCAGCTGGAAAGCCTCCGCGCCCTGGCAGCGAGGCCGGAACTCCGCCCGCTGGCTGAAGGCGTGGCGTTCGGCCTGCATCAGGACGGGCCGCCCTACGTACTGCGCGACGGCCTCGTCTCACTGCACTCCACCATCGCCGGGCGCGCGGATGCCGGTGCGGCTGTGGTACTGCGGCATGCGCTGGAAGTCCTCATGCTCACCCGGCTGCTCCCGGATGATGACGAGGGGCGGATCACCGGTCTCGGGCTCGCCTGCCACGCAGCGCGTGCGTACCTCGACGGACTGACGGATGCCGAGCGGGAACAGGTGCGAAGCATCGCGGCCGACACGACGGTGATCCTGCTCGCACCGCGCACCGACGACGTCGGGAGTCTGTTCGAGCATCTCACTCGACGTGCGCCGTCGCTCTTCCAGCTCCGCGCGTGGGATGCGCCCGCGGCGGTGGAACGCTTCCGCTCCGCCTCGCTCCAGCAGCGAGTGCATCGCCGCCTCGCCGCGTTGTTGCCCCTCGCACTGCCTACCGAACGGCTCCTCACGCTTGGCGGCGACAGCCGGCTGCCGATTGATCCCGCCACAGGCCTCAACCGCTATGGCTGCAGCCCGAAGCCCAGGCCGTGGGCTCACACGTTTTCCTCGTGCACCGCGACATCGGTGTCGGAAGTCGGATTCCGCACCGCCGAACGCTGCCGCCAGCGGCTGATTGCCGCCGCGACCCGGGATGATTTCGACGAGGCCATTCTCGATCACGCGGAAAGCATCCGCCGAGCCATCCTGCGATCGCTGCAGCTGGACCTGCCCGGCACCGAGCTGGTGCTGACGTCATCGGGCACCGATGCCGAGCTGCTGGCACTCTACTTCGCCTGCGGCAACAGTGACGCCCCGATCACGAGTGTGGTGCTCGCGCCGACCGAGGTCGGCAGCGGCACGGTGCCGGCAGCCGCGGGCCGGCATTTTGACACCCTCACCCCGCAGGGCCGCCCTGCTCGTCCCGGCGCTCCTGTGCCTGGCCTGCCCACGGAGCGGCTGGATGTGGTACAGATCCCGGTGCGGGGCGACGACGGCTCGGTCATCGCTGCCGGCGAACTCGACGCCGTCATCGAGGCAACCGTGCGTGAGCGGTGCGAGGCCGGCGGCATCGTGCTGCTGCACCTCGTGGATGCCTCCAAGACCGGCGTCGGCGGGCCGAGCGTGGAGCTGGCGCGTGCACTGTCGGAGCGCTACCCGGATCAGCTCACCGTGCTGGTCGATGCCGCGCAGATGCGCCTGAGCCGGCCGGCGCTGCGGCACTATGTCGATTGCGGCTTCATGCTGCTCATTACCGGCTCGAAGTTCTTCACGGGACCGCCATTCTCCGGCGGGCTGGTGGTGCCGCCCGGCAAGGCGAGCAGCGTGGACCGCCTGCCGCCGCTGCCGGTGGGACTCGCCGACTTCACCAGCCGCAGTGACGTCCCGAGCCGGTGGCGAGGGCTCACCCATGGCATCTCACTGGGCGCTAATGTAGGGAGCCTGCTTCGGTGGCGGGCCGCACTCTGGGAAATGGGAGCGTTCTATGCGGTGCCCGCCGAGCGGCAGTTCACGGCGGTGCGTCACTTCGTGGAGGGACTCTCCGCCGCAGTGGCCAGGAGCGAATGGGTGGAGATGGTGGAGGCACCGGCGCTCACCCGCCTGCCCGAGGGCGACGAGCAGGACTGGGATTCAACCCAGACCATCTTCTCGCTGCTGGTGAAGCGAGCCAACGCTCCCGCCGGCGAGCCACCCTGGCTCACGCTGGATGAAGCGAAGCGACTCTATCACTGGCTCAACATGGATATCACGCCACTGCTTCCCGACGGGATCAATGACGAGGAACGCCAGGTGGCATCCTCGTACTGCCACGTGGGCCAGCCCGTAGTGATCTTCAGCGATCACGGGCATCAGTATGCGGCCATTCGCATCGCCTTCGGCGCTCGGCTGGTCTCCCGGGTCGAGATGGATCCACTGCTGGGCGAGACCGCCGAGGCACGGCGGGAGGGAGAGCTGGGGAGCGCGCTGGCGGTGCTACGGAAGATCGAGCTGATCGCGCGGTGCTGGGGGGAGATGAAGGGATCAGGGGCCAGGGATTAGGGACTAGGTGACGACGGAATTCCGGAGGAGTTCAGGTCGTTCACCACGGAGGCACGGAGGCACGGAGGGTCCTGTTTCTCAGTGTCTCCGTGCCTCCGTGGTTCATGGTTGCGCCTCTGCGGTGAAAAAGATGGGCCTGGCAATAGCGTAAGTCGCGATCGCGGCAGAAGACCGTAAATTCCCCGGCATGCCGAAATCATTGAGACACCGCACGGCGCTGGTCGTCGCGTTCGCGCTGCTCGCCAGCGCACTCCATGCCCAGTCAACCGACTCCATCCCCCTCCCAGAGCATCCCCGCCCCGATTTTCAGCGGACTGACTGGCTGAACCTGAACGGCCGCTGGCGCTTCGCGTTCGACGCTGCGGACCAGGGAGTGACGGCGGGATGGACGCGCGGCGCATTGCCGGGGGGTGCAGAGATCCTGGTGCCGTTTTCCTGGGCGGCGCCCTTCTCCGGCATCGGCGACACGACCAGCATCGGCTGGTATGCCCGCAACATCACCATTCCGGAGTCATGGAAGGGGAAGCGCGTCTTTCTCGTGGTCGGCGCCTCCGACTGGCGCACCTCCGCCTGGCTCGACGGCGACTCCCTCGGCACCCACCAGGGCGGTTACACACCATTCTCCTTCGAGCTCACCAGACTCGCGAAGCCGGGCACTTCGCAGCGGCTCACGATCCGGGTCGACGACACGCCCCACCCGTTCAAGCTGGAGGGAAAGCAGGGCTACGGTGAGGCCAAGGGGATCTGGCAGACCGTCTATCTCGAGGCCCGCGGCAGCGACCCGCTCGACGCCGTCCATTTCACTCCTCATGCCGACCTCGGCGGCGTGGACGTAAATGTGCGGCTGCTCGAGCCGGCGCCGGAGGGGCTGAAGCTCCATGTGGCAGTTGGATCGAAATTGGTGACGCGGGACGCGAGGCGCGGGACGCGCGAGATGCACCTGAGTATCCCGCTGCCGAGCGCTCGACGCTGGACGCTCGACGATCCGTACCTGCACGAGGTGACGGTGAGTGTCACCGGCGGCCAGGGCTTTGTCCCGGACACCGTGCGGACGTACTTCGGCATGAGGACGATTGGGGTCACGAGTCGCGAGTCACGAGTCGTGAGTGATCAACAGTCAACGGTCAACGGTCAACCGTCGACCGTTGACCGTCGACCGTCGACTTACGTGTCCCTCAACGGCTCTCCCATCTATCTCCAGTTCGCCCTCGACCAGGCCTATCATCCGGACGGCTTCTACACCTTCCCGACCGACAGCGCGCTGAAGGAAGAGATCCTGCGGGCTCGGCAACTGGGGCTCAACGGGCTGCGCGAACACATCAAGATCGAGTCTCCCCGCAAGCTCTACTGGGCCGACAAGCTCGGTGTGCTCATCATGGCCGATGTGCCCAACTGGTGGGGCCCGCCCGATTCCGCGGCCTTCCGCGAGCACGACGTGGCGCTGCGCGGGATGATTGACCGGGACTACAACCATCCATCCATCTTCGCGTGGGTGCTGTTCAACGAGTCATGGGGATTGATCAGCCGAGTGGATTC
Source organism: uncultured Gemmatimonadales bacterium (assembly GCA_966249295.1). Classification (GTDB taxonomy): domain Bacteria; phylum Gemmatimonadota; class Gemmatimonadetes; order Gemmatimonadales; family GWC2-71-9; genus CAMLHP01. The sequence goes on along the minus strand of CBINCZ010000115.1, from coordinate 3,274 downwards.
GAGCGACCGCTACCTGCCGGCGACCCAGCGACGGGTGGCGGCAGACTATCGGCTTGCCAAGTCGCTAGACCCCACCAGGCTGGTGGAGGACAACTCGGTCTGCTGCGGCTGGCCGCACACCGAGACCGACCTCAATTCCTGGCACAGCTACCTCCCGGGCTGGCGCTGGGCCGGTTACGACAGCCAGATCAGCGACAGCACCTTTCCCGGCTCCGGCTGGAACTTCACGGCGCCATGGAAGCAGGGCCGCCAGCCGATGCTCAATTCCGAGTTCGGGAATGTGTGGGGCTACGACGGAAGCACCGGCGACGTGGACTGGAGCTGGGATTATCACCGCGCAGTAGATGCCTTCCGGCGCAACCCGAAGATCGCCGGCTGGCTCTACACCGAACTGCACGACGTGATCAACGAGTGGAACGGGTATGTGCGTTTCGACCGGACATCCAAGGAGACAGGCTTCGGCGCCCTGGTGGACGGGATGACGTTGCAGGACCTCCACGCACCACTCTACATCGCCATCGGCGACTCCGCGCTGGCCAGGACCGTGACGCCCGGTCAACAGCTGGAGGTGCCGCTCTACGCCTCGTTCAATACCGGCAGCACCGCATTGCCCGATTCTCTCACGCTCAGGTTTGACCTGTCGGGCTGGAATACCCTGGGCGAGCGAAAAACGTGGGACACGGCGTCGCGACGCATCCCGTATCGGCCATGGATGTCGGAGTCCCTCACTCCGCTTTCAGTCACCATGCCTGCTGAACCGGCCGTCGCTGTGCTCGCCGTGCGGCTCGAAGATGCGGCTGGCACGGTGCTGCAGCGCAACTTCACGACATTTGTCGTGGAAGGGGATGTGCCGGACAGCGTCACGCTCGCGGATGGGCGCCACGCCATCGTGTCCCGCGTCCCCGCGTCCCGCATCCATGCGTCGGAGTGGAGCATCAAGGAGTGGGCCGTCATGGACAGCCTCAAGATGGACGGCGCCGGAAGCGGCTACTTCGAGTACGCTATCCCCTTCCCCGAGGGACTCACTGCCCAGGATATCATCGAGGCAACGTTCATAACGGAAGCGTCGGCCAAGCGGCTCAACGGGAAGGATCGGGACAGCACCGCCACCGACAACGGCGACTACATGCGGGGCGGCGGGCTGCACGACCGGAGCCGGAATCCCAACAGCTATCCGATGACGAGCGAGGACAAGTATCCCAGTGCCGTCACGGTGAGCTTGAATGGTCACGTGGCGGGACAGGTCGAGCTCACCGATGATCCGGCCGACTCCCGCGGCATCCTGAGCTGGCATGCCCAGCCGCATGATGGTCACCTGCACGAAGCCGGCTCCTATGGCCAGCTCCTTCGCATCCCGATTCCGGCTGAGGCGATCGCCGACGCCGAGCGCACGGGCGAGGTGATTGTGAGGATGGAAGTGAGCGACGCGCTGCCTGGCGGATTGGCAATCTACGGGTCGAAGTTTGGGAGGTATCCGGTGGAGCCGACGGTGGTGTGGGTGGTGAAATAGACGGCTGGACGGCTGGACGGCTGGACGGCTGGACGGCTGGACGGCTGGACGGCTGGCCATGCGTAAATTGGGCACCGATCGCAAGCAAGTGGTTGTCTGCTCTGCCACGCTTGGCGGTACAGTGCTGTATGGCACACTACATCCGATTGCACGCCTGGCAGGCGGCGCATCAATTTGTCCTGCGAATTTACGGTGTGACGAAGAGTTGGCCTAGCGAGGAGCGCTACGGGCTGACATCGCAGATCCGTCGCGCCGCCGTGTCCATCCCGACAAATATTGCTGAGGGTGCTGCTCGGAGAGGCACCAATGAATTTCGCCGCTTCCTCGACATCGCAGGCGGCTCGCATGCAGAAGTCGAGTACCTGCTCCGTCTCGCCAGAGAGTTGGAGTACCTGAGTTCTTCGGACTCGGCTCTCGCACTGAGCCAATGTGCCGAAGTTGGCCGCCTGCTGTGGGGGCTGCACCGCAGCCTGCGCTAGCCGTCCAGCCGCCCAGCCGTCCAGCCGCCTCCCATGTGATCCCCATCCCCGCACCACCCGTCCCATGCCCCGAGCTTGGGCATGGGAGGGCGACCCATGCTCCGCGCGTTCCGTATTCCGACACTCCTCATCGCTGGCGCCCTGGCACTCTCGGCGCAGGCTCAGGAAGAGAAACGTGACCCCGATTCCCATCCAGTTCCGGTCCGCTACGCGGAAGGGATGGTGCATGGCTTCCTCCACCTGAGCACGGCCGGCGGGAGGCCGCTGGCGGACGGTGACCTGCTGCAGGTGCCCCGAGAGCGGCACATCGAGAGCCGCATGGTCTTTCACTTCGGCGATTCTTCCTACTTCGAGGAGCGGGTCAGCTTCACCCAGCACGGCGTCTTCCGGATGCTGTCGTACCACCTGGTGCAGCGCGGCCCCGCTTTCGAGCGCGACCTCGACGCTCGGCTCGAGGCCAACGGGCACTACGTAGTGAAGGCCCGGTCACATGACGATGACAAGCTCGAAACCCACGACGACACGCTCGACCTGCCGAGTGACGTCGCGAATGGGTTGCCGATCATCCTGCTCAAGAATCTCAAGGCGGGCGAGGCGCACACCGTACATCTCGTGGCCTTCACGCCCAAGCCTCGACTGGTCGGGCTTGAGCTCACGCCGGTCGCGAAGGGACATGTGAGCGTGGGCCAGCAGCGCGAAGCCACCACCGAGTACGTCCTCAAGCCGAAACTGGGTTTCCTCACGGGCATCTTTGCCGCCCTGCTCGGCAAGACCCCACCCGACTCGCATGTCTGGATCGTGACTGAGGATGTCCCGGCCTTCGTCAAGTTCGAGGGCCCGCTGTACATGGGGCCGGTGTGGAGGATTGAGCTGGTGGCGCCTGAGTAGGGCTGCTGGCTGTGGGCTGCTGGCTGTTGGTCGCGCGAGGTCGTTACGGCGGAGCCCAGTCCATGAGATCCCGGTCGGGATGCAAGGTTGCTTCGCCTCGCTTCGCGAGGCTCGCAATGACAGCGTCAAGCAGCTGACAGCCGGCAGCCAACAGCCCACAGCCGGCAGCCAGCAGCCAGCAGCCGTCCACCGTAGCCCGTTGACCGTCGACCCCCTACTTTCAACTACCCCCGCAATCACACACGACCCACGACTCGCGACCCACGACTCCCATGCGCCTCCTGTCCGCCCTGTCCGCCCTGTCCGTCCTGTCCGTCCTGTCCGCCCCGTCCGCCCTGGCCCAGGACACCACCACCTACACCCACGCCGACACGCTCAAGGGGTCGCTCACCGCGCC
>CBINCZ010000114.1:0-7113 GCA_966249295.1 uncultured Gemmatimonadales bacterium | reverse complement strand
TGGCGCCCGAAGAACCTCAGGTCACTCCCCAAGGCCACGCACAAGATTACATATCACATGTTCCCGCTTGCTTCGGATACCCGGGACACCGAGGGACGCGAAGCGGATGTCACCTTCCGCCTCGCGCTCATTGCCCGCATCCTCGGCTGGGAACTGTCCTGGTCCTGAGTCTTCGTCCTCTTCAGCCAGCGCGGTGCGGTGCCAACGCTCGACCTTACTCCCTTCGGCTTCACGGCCACTGAGAGCCTCGTCTATCGAGTCCTGCTGACCGGCGGCCCGGGCACTGGATACGCAGTGGCGCGGGCCGCCGGGCTGGCCCGCGCCAACGCGTACGCGGCGCTGGAGGCACTGGTGAAGAAGGGCGCCGCGCGTGCCGATGGCGGACGCCCGCGGCGCTATCGGGCGGAGCCGGCCGCGACGCTCCTGGCCCAGATCTCCAGCCAGCACGGCGCCGCCTTCGACCAGCTTGCGCGCGACCTGGCGGGTGCGGCCGCGCCTGATACACCCACGGTCGTGGAAGTGAGCTCGCCCCGAGGCCTCCTGCAGCTGGTGTCGCACGACATTGCGCGAGCCGTGACGTCGGTGCGTCTCGCTGCTCCTGCCGATGCCTTTCCCCTGCTCGCACCGGTGCTGCGCCGGGCTGCCAGCCAGGCCATTCCACTTGCGCTCGCTTCGACCGGCGAGGCCACGCTCGACTTCGCGGACATTGTCCGGATTGATGCTGCGGATCAGTGGCCGGGCGAGCCCTTCCTCGCGATCCTGGACAACCGGACCGCATTGATTGCCTCCCGTCGAGGCAGCGACGTGTCCGGACACTGGAGTGCCGCGCCGACCATCGTGGGCATGGCGACGCTCGCCTTCCGGCATCTCACCGGGCTCGAGTGATGGAGCCATTCGCCAAGGCATTCGACCAGCTTCGCCGGGAATATCTCGCCGACGGCGCTGAACGGCTGACGGAAATCCGCGCCGATGCCGACCGCTACCGTTCGGGGGACATCGAGGCGCTGGCGGCGCTTCGAACCCGCTTTCACCGCCTGGTTGGTTCCGGCGGCTCGTATGGCTTCCCCGAAATCAGCTCGGCGGCACGGGAAGTAGAACGCTGGCTCCTGCGGGAGCCGCCGCCCGCGCCACTCGACGTCGACTGGCTCGACGATGCGGTGGACCGACTGGCGGTGCTTTTCACCGAGGCCGAGCGGCTGCTGCGCGCGGCCGCCGGGGACTCGCACGCTCGGCTCGCGGTCCTCGCTGGCACTGATGCCGCGATGACGGATGAGCTGCGCGACATCCTCGTCGCGGCCGGGTTCACGGTGCGCTGCCTGCCGCCTGACGCGCGGCCTGATGATGTCGCGAGACCGGAAGCGGCCCAGATCGTCGTGCTGATGGCCCGGGGGTCGGGTACGTACAGCGCAGCCGCCGCCTGGAGCGCAGCACCGGCCCCGGTCCCGCGGACGCTGGTGCTGCTCGAGGGTACCATCCCGGTGGACCGCCTTCGTGCCGCTGTCGCAGGCGCCGAGCTGGTGCTTCCGGAGGCACGAGCCGCGAGCGAGCTCGCACGGCTGGCGCAGCGTCACGTGCTCACCAGCGCGTCGCGGTTCGTCGCCGTGCTCGCCGATGACGATGAGAGCCGCGCCACCCAGCTGGCAGAGGGGCTCACGGCGCTCGGCATGGAGGTCCGGCGCGCGGAGACATCGGATATGGCCCGGCAGCACCTCGAGCTGTCGGTTCCCGACCTCGTCGTGGCCTCGGCAACATTTCCGGAGGGCGGCGGGCGAGCGCTTGCCCGCCTGCTGCGGCAGGACCCGCGTTGCGTTTCCGTTCCGGTGGTCCTGATGGGAGCGCTGTCCAGCGAGGATCGGCTGGCGGCGCTGCGTGAAGGGGTGGACGAAGTGATGACCGGAGCGCGGCCGGCGTCGAGTACGGTGGAGGAGTTGCGGGCGCGCGCCGAGCGTGGCCGCCGGGTGCGCGAGCTGATCCGGCGTGACCCGCTCACCGGCGCGCTCAATGATTCCGCCTTCCAGGCAGAGCTCGATCACGCCATGCAGCTGGCGCAGCGGGATGGCCGGCCGCTCACCGTGCTGCGTGTCATCGTTGAAGAGCTGGATCAGGTCAACGCGACGTACGGCCAGGCCACCGGCGACCGGCTGCTGGCCCACGCGGCCGCCGTCATCCGGGCCACGGTGCGCCAGAGCGATGTCGTGGGTCGCCGAGGCGGGCGCAGGTTCGACGTCATCCTGCGGGGATCAGCGCCGAGCGGAGCCAGGGTGATCGAGACCAAGCTGCGAAACATGCTGGCCGATCACCCCTATGAGACGCGGGATGGGGGGAGGATTGTGGTGAAAGTAGAGATGGAGGTGTAGGGGCGGCCCGCGGGCCGCCCCTGCACGCGATCGTCAATGCGTATACCCCACCGCCAGCGGGGCCACGTCCTGCGGGTTCTCGTTCCCGAAGAGCAGGCGGCCTTCCTTGAACGAGGCGCCGCGCAGCGTCAGCGCGAGCACCTCGCCCAGCGTCGAGACCAGTGAGATCTCGAGATTCTTGCGGACCTCTTCCGGCAGGTCCTCGAGGTCGGCCTCGTTCTCCTGCGGCAGGATGATCCTGGTGATTCCCGCCCGCACCGCACCCAGCACCTTCTCCTTGACGCCACCGATCGGCAGCACCCGGCCCCGCAGCGTGATCTCGCCGGTCATGGCGATGTCATGCCGCACGGGACGGTTGGAGAGGGTCGAGACGATGGCGGTGGCCATGGTGACACCCGCCGACGGGCCATCCTTGGGGATGGCACCGGCTGGCACGTGCACGTGCAGGTCGCGATCGAACATCTCGTCCGGAATCCGGAGCGCCGCCGCGTGCGAGCGCGCATAGGTCCACGCTGCCCGGGCTGATTCCTTCATCACGTCACCGAGCTGTCCGGTCAGGACCAATTCGCCCTTGCCACGCATGGTGCTGGCCTCGACGAACATGATGTCACCGCCCGCCGGCGTGTAGTACATGCCGGTGCTCACGCCCACCTGGTCGGTGCGCGCCATCTTCTCGGGATGGACCTTCGGCCGGCCCAGCAGGTCGTCCACCAGGTCCTTGTTGACCGTCAGCCGCTCCACCTGGCCGGACGCGATCTGCCGCGCCACCTTGCGGGCCAGACGGCCGATCTCGCGCTCCAGCTGACGCACGCCGCTCTCGCGGGTGTAGCCGGTGATGATCTCCGACAACGCGTCATCCTTGATCTCCAGCTGCTCCGCCGTGAGACCATTGTCAGTCAGCTGCCGGGGAATCAGGTACTGCCGGGCGATGGCGTGCTTCTCCTGCTCGGTGTAGCCGGCAAAGTCCACCACTTCCATCCGGTCGAGCAGCGGGCCCGGGATGTTCTGGATGAAGTTGGCCGTGGCGATGAAGAGCACTTCGCTCAGGTCGAACGGCACGCCGAGGTAGTGGTCCACGAACGAATCGTTCTGGGCCGGGTCGAGCACCTCGAGCAGGGCGCTGGCAGGGTCTCCCTGGAAGGAGACGCCCAGCTTGTCCACCTCGTCCAGCAGGAAGACCGGATTCTTGGTGCCGGCCTGCTTCATCCCCTGCAGGATCCGGCCCGGCATGGCGCCCACGTAGGTGCGACGGTGACCGCGGATATCGGCCTCGTCACGGGCGCCACCCAGCGAGATGCGGACATACCGCCGTCCCATCGCACGGGCGATGCTCTTGGCGATGGAGGTCTTGCCGACGCCCGGCGGACCCACAAAGAGCAGGATGGGGCCCTTGGCGCCCTTGTCGTCCTCATTGCCGGGGGCGGGACGATTCGGCTCCGGCACGGTGGCCGTGGCCACGGGCGGCTCCTCGCCACCGGTCACCACGTCGGCTGGTGCCGGCGCTTCCGCCTCTTCGGCGGCCTCGCGAGCCCGGTTGGCCTCGCGCAACTGGCGCACGGCGAGGAATTCCAGCACGCGGTCCTTCACGTCGGTGAGCGCGTAATGGTCTTCGTCGAGGATGCGCTGGGCTTCCTTCAGGTCCAGGTGCTCCGCGCTCCGGAGGTTCCAGGGCAGCTCCGCCACGTTCTCGAGATAGGTGCGAATGACCTGCGCTTCCATGCTCTCGCGCCCGGTGCGCGCCAGGCGGGCCATTTCGCGGTCCACTTCCTTTCGCGCTTCCTCGGGCAGCTCCAGCGCCTCGATCTTGGCCTTGAGCTCCTCGAGCTCGTCGCCCTCCTCGTCTTCGCCCAGCTCCTGGCGGATGCGCTTGAGCTGCTCGCGCAGGAACATCTCGCGCTGGCGCTCGCCCAGCTCTTCCTGCACCTGGGACTTGATGTCTTCCTGGGCGTCGAGCACGCCGATCTGCCGCTGCACGTGGACCAGTACCCGGCGCAGCCGCTCCTCGGCGGAAAGGGTTTCCAGCAGGCTCTGCCGCTGGGCGGGTGAGATGTCGATGTAGCCGGCGACAAGGTCGGCAAACCGGCCCGGCTCGTTCACGCCGGCCAGGACCTGGTTCACCACTTCTTCCGGCAGGCCGGACTTCTGGCCCAGCTCCGCCGCCCGGGCCCGCGCCTCGCGATGGAGCGCCACGAAGGCCGGATCCTCGGGATTGAGGGGAAGCATCTCCTCGGCCTCGCGGACCACGGCCTGGAGGTAGCCCTCGGTTTCACTGTAGTGGATGGCAATACCCCGCCGCTCGCCATGCAGCAGGAGCTGCATGCCGGCGAGCCCGCGCTGCAGCTGGCCGATGCGGGCGATGGTGCCAATGGTATAGAGCGATTCGGCATCCACCGTCTCGGTGTTCTGGCGCTGGGAGACGGCAAAGACGAGTTTATCGGGTGTCTGCAGGGCCGCTTCGATGGCGCGCAGCGTGCCCGGGCGGCCGGCACCGATCGGCGCCGTCACTCCGGGAAACAGCACGACCTCGCGCAACGGCAGCACAGGCAGGGTCAGTCGTTCAGACATCGGTTCTCCTTGGCGGCAAACTATGCGTCATCGCGGCCGTCACCTGAAACATGTGCGCAAGGCGCGCGATCTGGCAGTCTCTACGGTAAATCGAACCTGTTAGGTGCACCGGATGTGCCACTGGGAGTCGCAGGTCGTAAGTCGTATGACGTGTGACTCTTACGACCTGGGGCGGGAATGTCGCACTCTGGAGCCATGGCCGGCCGCCCATATTCATGCCATCTTGGCACGACTATTCGGCACGCGAATCTCATGGGACAGGGCTGCCGTACAGGAATCGCCTCTCTGTTGCCCATGCGGGGGCTCGGACACAAATTGGGTGGTTGCCTTTCGGACGGATGCTGACCTTCACTCGCCCTCGAGGGCTGATCATCGGATGAGCTCACCCCTGGACAAGCCGCTGGCCGCGCGACTCGCGGATGCGCTGGGTGACGCCTACACCATCGAGGGCGAGGTGGGTCGAGGCGGCATGGGCGTCGTCTACCGGGCCACCGACAACCGGCTCCAGCGGCGGGTCGCCATCAAGGTGCTGCCCCCGGAGCTCGCCTTTCAACAGGACATCCGGGAGCGTTTCACCCGCGAGGCGCAGACCGCCGCCCGGCTCTCCCACCCGCACATCGTCCCGATCCATACGGTCGGCGACGGCCAGGGGCTGGTGTACTTCGTCATGGGGTACGTGGACGGCGAATCGGTCGGGGCCCGGCTCAAGCGGCGCGGCAAGCTGCCGCCCGACGAAGCCCGCCGCATCATGAAAGAAACGGCGGACGCCCTCTCGGCCGCCCATGCCGTCTCGGTCATCCACCGCGACATCAAGCCCGACAACATCCTGCTCGAGGGGACGCGGGGCCGGGTGATGGTCACCGACTTCGGCATTGCCAAGGCGCTCTCGTCCTCATCGGGTGCCACGCTGACCGGCGCGGGTGTCGCCATCGGCACGCCGTCGTTCATGAGCCCCGAGCAGGCCGCCGGCGAGCGGGAGATCGACGGTCGCTCTGACCTCTACAGCCTCGGCATCGTGACCTACCAGATGCTGACCGGCGAATTGCCAGTCCAGGCGCCCACCGTGGCCGGCATCCTGATGAAGCAGATCACCGAGCCCGCTCCCGACCTTCGCACGCATCGTCGCGACGTGCCGGAGGACCTGGCGCTGGCGGTGTCACGCTGTCTCGAGAAGGACCCCGAGAATCGCTGGCCCACAGCAGACTCGCTTCGACGCGCGCTCGAGAGCCGCACGGTGACGGGATACGAGCCCACCGGTCTGGGTTGGAAGGCGTCGCGGGCGGGGACGGGTCGAGGGTCGAGGGTCGAGGGTCGAGAGCTGGGCCTCGACCGTCGACCGTCGAGCGCGAACCGTCGGCCCCTGCCCGAACGGCGGCCGTCCAACCTGCCCCGTCCCGCGTCCCGCGCCCCGCGCCCTCCCCGCCAGTCTGACGACTGGGAATACCGTCGCCGCCCGCGCAAGCGGGACGACGAGCTTCCGGTCCCGGACACGGGCGAACCGCGCATCATCCAGCGGGTGCGTGGCCAGTTCGCGCGCTGGGCGGCGATCTCGCTTGGAACCCTCGGCATCAACATCGCTACCGGGCTGGACACGCCGTGGTTTCTCTTTCCGACCTTCGGTATGGCGATCGGGCTGTTTCGCGACTATGCCCGGCTCTGGCAGGCGGGCTATAGCTGGCGGGATGTGCTCAACCGACCGCCGGCACCCGACGCAATCGGCGCCGGTGCGGCGCGCGCGCAGGGACGGCTGCCGAGGCAGCTCCCCAATCCGGCGCCAAGCGAGTTCGGCGATCACTACCTGGTAATCAAGCAGATGCGCGATGACCGGAACGGCATCCTGCGGTTGCTGGACGGCCTCCCGGCGGACACGCGCAAGGATTTGGCGGAGGTGTCGGAGACGGTGGACGGGCTCTACAGCCGGGCCACCGACCTCGCGCGGTCACTCACGCTCATGCAGCGCGACGTGGCGGACGATGGGAGCGTGGGACGGATCGAGGCCCGCCTTGCGGAACTCGAGGCTTCGGAGCCCGGCGACGAGCGCACCCGGCAGATCGAATTGCTGGAGCGGCAGCGGAAGACGGTCACCGATCTCCTGACCCGGCGGCAGCAGATGCTGGCCAACCTGGAGTCATGCCGGCTGGCCATGCAGAACCTGCGCTACGACATGCTGAAGCTGAAGACCTCGGACATT